>JAIKZC010000119.1 GCA_024682575.1 Lachnospiraceae bacterium
GTTTGTTGTGAAAACCATTGCGAAAGCAAGCAGTAATGATAAAGCTTTCTTTCTTCTCATTTTTCTTCCTCTCTTCTTAAAATATTGATAAAGCATTTAATCTGCCTCAGAATTCCCTGATTTTTCTGAGGCACTAATGAATAGTACCATAAAGTCACAATTTGGTTCTACCTTTTATTGTTTTTTTATAAATACAATCAGTTTTTTCATTGATTTTTCACAAAAATAACCTTGATTTCACATTTTTTGTCTAAATAAGCCTATGTATATTAATTTAAGATTAACTTTCAATAAGTTTCTATATAATTTCCAAAAATATCCAAATAAAATAGGATATATTCTTACAAAGATAAACATCCTCTCATGCAAAAAATCTGCCTCAGAATGATCTGCGGCAGATTTTTATAAGCTAATTAATTATAAACGAATATGAGCTGTGATCAATCCTTTATAGCATCAAGACGTGCTCTGTAAACAGCGCGGAACTCTTCATATTCTCCAAGTCCTTTTCCTGTAAATACCGAACGGTATCCTGCCTCACGAAGCTTCCACATAAAGGAATCATCTGAGTTGTAAAGCTCGTCAGCCATGTAATCGCCCCATGCAACGATAAGTGGAACAATAACAACCTGGGCGTTTGTCTCATCGGCTTTCTTCTGCTTAAGCCATGCTACAGCCTGTCCAAAGCTGTCTTTTTCCTTGAGCTGTATAACCTTTACGTTATCAATTGACTTATCCTCAAGGCTCTTCTGAAGATGTGACATTGCAGCTCCCTTATAATACGGATTGCCATGATCAACAAGAAGATAAACCTTCTCCGGTGCATAACTACTGAATTCAAATATCTTGATAAGGATATCTGCACATTCAACACATGACTTATCGTCATGCAATACAGAGTCAGCGATCTTTATTTCGATAGTATCGTTATAAAAATCAAGTCTGCTCTTAAGCTCATTATAAAGCTCGCCCTTCGTCATGAATACAGGAATCACAAGTATTCTGTCAGCGCCGTTCTTTATAGCAGTCTCTACAGCATTCTCAACTGTATAAACAGGGTGGCGGCTGGTAGATACCGCTTTGGCAGTGGTATCATCCGTGAAAACATGAAGCAGATCAAGACCGGAATACTGCTCAAGATCCTTACGTATCATGTCATAACTTGCTTTTTTTGCACGGAGAATATTCGTTCCTACACTCGCAAGAATAATAACACTTTTACTCATTTCAAACCCTCCTTGAATTTTTGACAGCTTTGTTAGCTATCGCTAATAAAAGAATACAAAAAATAATTCCCTTAGTCAACCTGCTAATCTGTTTGACGAAAGCTCAAATTAGGAGTATTCTTGAATATATATGCGGTGCTCTGAAGCCGCTTTAACAGAGGGGTATTGGGATGGCAAAAAGAATTTTAATTGCGGATGATTCAACATTTATGCGTACCATATTGAAAAAAGTTCTCGAAAATGCCGGTTATGCAATAGCAGGTGAAGCAGCTAACGGTCTTCAGGCCGTTGAGAAATACAGCGAACTTCACCCTGATCTTGTTCTTCTCGATGTTACCATGCCTGAACTCGACGGAATTCAGGCTCTGAGACGAATAGTTGCATCGGATCCTGATGCCAACTGTGTTATATGCTCCGCAATCGGTCAGCGCTGGATGATTGTAGAAGCTATCGAATATGGCGCCAAGGATTTTATCATAAAGCCCTTCCAGGCCGACAGAGTCCTTACAGCGATTGGAAATGTAATAGGAAAATAAATGATCCTTTATTCTTAAGCCAATGCTATGATCCCGGCATTCAAGCCTCTTTTTCCACCCGTGTATCTGTGCGAAAAGAAGATATCATGATTATCCATGGTGCAGAGCCTTGTATTATATATATGCTCTCTGCTAACTCCCGCATTGTATAATATCAGTTCATTTATACTCCAGAGGTCAAGCATATATCTGTTTTTTGCTTTTACAGTGTAATAAAGCCTGTAAAGATCTTTTTCAGAAGAATCTCCTCTTCCATTTACTGTCATGACAAAGTCATCATTCGCTGTATCTTCTATTGCAGTTTTTGAAATATTCTCATTTGACATATCAATATATCTGCATTCCTCCAAAGCTTTTATAACTTTATCATCAACCTCATAATTTGAAGGTCCTATTGATGGTCCGATACATACGCGTATATCCGCCGGATCAGATCCATATCGCTCCTGCATTTTCTCTACCGTCTTCGCTGCGATCCCTGCAACCGTTCCGCGCCATCCAGCATGAGCCGAGGCAATGACTTTTTTTACCGGATCTGCAAATAATATCGGAACACAGTCTGCCGAATAAACCACAAGAGCAACGCCCTTTTTATCTGTGATCTGGGCATCCGCATCGAAATGGGTGAGCTCTGTAATTATTCCATTTCCAGCATCCTTCTCAGTAACCTCTAAAACATTTGCATGATGCTGCTGGTCAGGGCAGGAGATTTCTCTATAGTCAATTCCTATCGCGTCCGAAAGACGTCTGTAATTTTCAATTACCTTATCCCTCTCATCATCAAGCCTTAAGCCTAAGTTCATACTTTCATAAATCCCACTGCTGACACCGCCAAGCCTGCTGCTGAATCCATGTTTTATACCTTTGAGCTTCATTCCTTCTATTTCCAAAAAAGGAGTGCTTTTTTCTATATTGAATATTATCTGCTTTTCTTTTTCTCTGTTTATGTTATCATCTTCTATGCGTTTTTTTATTGCCGTAATATCTGTCATGAAAGCTCCTCTTTTCAAAAATCTTAAATTTCAAGTCCCATCAATATTACTTCATTTTCTCTTTTAAATCCATGTTTCTCATAAAAGCCACTGAGTTTTTTATCATTTGAAGTTATCAGATTTACAGCAGCTATCCCCTTTTCTTTCATATCGGACAAACACCTTTCCAGAAGCTTCGCTCCTATCCCCTGTCCCTGATATTTTGGAGCTACTGCAAGATCGTTTATTTCAAAG
>JAIKZC010000125.1 GCA_024682575.1 Lachnospiraceae bacterium
GATATAACATATTATGAGCTCGAAGGGCTCGATCACGCCTTCAGATGTGAAAACTATATTGAAAAATATATAGAATGGCTTAAGGATAAAGAAAAATAATCATATGAATATTGTCAGATCATTGGAAAATCTAATAATTGATATGGATTTTTATGAGGCAGGGCATGAGGTCTTGATTTCGACTTCATGCCTTGAGATTTTATGCCCTCTTAGCGGAAAGCTGATTATGGGGGATCTGTCTTTGACAGATATGGATATCCTTATCCTGCCTCCGGAGAAGGAGCATAAGATTCAGGCTGAAGATAATACGGTATTTTTCCGAATCTCACTGAATATGAAATTTTTTGCGGAGAATCTTTCGTATGATCTTTTGGAGTTATTGCTCAAAGATCTAAAAGTGGTTGAAGAGGGAGAACTGAGGGAAATAATAAAAAGATTTATTTTCTTTTCTGATTCTTCCATACGAACGAAAAAAATATCGCTGGCAGCGGCTATAGTTTCGGAGATAGAAGACCTTTACAGACCCGAGCTTAAGAAAAAACTCACAGGACAACAGCTGAGACTTTATTCGGAAGTAGTTGAGGCGATCGAAAAAGCTGATGGGAATCCGAGACTGGATGATCTTGCAGAAAATCTCGGGATAACACCTCAGTATCTCACGAGTTTCTGGAAGAAAATAAGCGGAATGCCGCTTCTTAAATATATAAAGGAAAATGAAGAGCAGCGTAGAATTTTAAGGGAACATTTCTCCGGGGATAAAAAAACTTATCTGATAAATGGAGTAAAAAGCATATCGGATGGAAGGATCCATAAGATCAAAGAGAATTTCCTTGCTGAGATAGAGGCAGATGATAATGCAAAAGATGAAAATACAGAGGTCATCATGGCAGCACCGGATTTTCGGCGCAGGATCGATCCAATCTGGCTAAATCTTATAAATCTGGGCTATGCGAAGGATCTTTATCAGGGAAGACTCAATTCCATAATAGAAAGAATACAGTCTAAATGCGGATTCAAATACGGAAGGATCTGCATGCTTTTTGATCTTATAGAGATGTACAGTCTCGGAGGAAAGATATATTACAGTTACAGTAAGATTTTTTCTCTTATCGACCTTATGATCAAAAATCATATGCTGCCCTTTATTGAACTTGGAAATAAACAGTTTAAGATACAGTTTTCTGTAAAAGAGCATTTTTCGCCTTCAGATCCGTACGATCCGAATGAATATTTTGAGAAGGTTATAGACCTTTTCCCGGGATTTTTAAGGGAATGTATTAACCGTTATGGTTACAGTAATGTGGAGAAATGGCGCTTTGAAATAGGTTATCCACCTTATCTGGATGCGGATATAGAAAAAAAGAAGGATTTTCCTTTTGCGAGATACAGTTTTTATTTCAAAAAAATAAAGGGAATTGTGAAAGAGCTTCTTCCTGAATGTATGATAGGAGGCCCGGGTTTTAATTCCTGGGGAAATAAGGAAGAAATAGCAGAAATTCTAGAGATTATGGAAAAACAGGAGGCATCTCCGGATTTTATCACAGCGTATATCTATCCTCTGACGGACAGTTCAACGGTTGCAGAGGTATCAAAAAATCCTGATCTTCCAAAGGAAAGAATGAAATTTCTTGCGGATTTCGTTAAGGGAAAAAAGGCTTCTTATGAAGTCTGGATAACGGAATTTAATTCAAATCTTTCATCGAGAACCCTGATAAATGATTCTCAGTATCAGGCTTCGTTTTTGATAAATCAGGTTTATTCTGCTATTGAGACGGGGATAAAGGCTGTCGGGTATTATCTGATATCTGACCATTCGCTTCGTTTTGCGGATAATTATGATCTGCTTTTCGGAGGCTGGGGGATCTTTACGGATACTGATCTGCCGAAACCTGTTTTTCATGCTTATTCTTTTTTGTCGGAACTTGGAAAATATATTATCGGAATCGGTAAAAACTATATTGTCTGCAGTAATTCTGCGGCTGATATTCAGTGTATCATTTTCTCTTATCAGCATTTGCAGGACAAATATCGTATCAGAAATATGACAAAAGAGGACGTAATGGCTGAGTATTCCGGGGAAAGTGATTACGAAACGACAAAGATCCAGATAAGGTTTCCGGAGCTGACAGCCGGAAAATATGAGATAGAGACTCATTCGATAAGCTCGATGGAAGCAAATCTCCTTTATGAATGGTATAGGCTTGGATTCGAGACACCGGTGCAGACAGACATGAATTCGGCATTGGCAAAGAGGTCGGAGATCATGCCTACAATGATGATCAAAACCTTAAAAACCGATGGTACACTGACTGTCGATACAGAGCTTAAAAGAAGCGAAGTCAGGCTTTTTAAGATCAGACTTCAGAGGGAAGAGCAATAATTATGCAGGAACGTTTACCCATTAAATATCTGCGTTATGAATCGGTCAATGCTGAAATGGCGCTGGCCGGGGAAGAGGCGCATTTATTATATCTTATCAGCGGCAGATTCCGGCTTGAAAGTGAGATGGCTATAACAGCTTATGAAGCAGGAGATTTTTCGTATGTTTCCGAGGATTCGAAATTTGTGTTGAAGCCTGACGGTGGTTCGGAATTTATCCATATCGCGCTGGACAGGGATTTTATAAGGGACTGTCTCGGAGATTACAGATATATCATATGTGACTCCGTGCGGGAGCCGAATAATGACTATAGCCAGCTCAGATCGATAACGGCTGATATTTCCTCTATGTATGCTGAGGATAAGGAAAAATATAACTTAAGGATATTTTCGCTCCTTTTTAAGCTGATGGATATTCTGAGAGAAGATTTCAGCGTTGAGGGAATAGAGGAGACTGAGCTTTCAGACAAATATCTGCAGCGGGTCAGGGAAATAACCAATTACATAGAGAATAATTACTCGGCGGCGGTGACACTCGAGTCTCTGGCAGAAAATCTTTTTCTTACACCCCAGTATTTATCGCTTTTCTTCAAAAAATATCTTCATTGCAGCTTTAGAGATTATTTGAGGGAAAAGAGACTTTTTCATGCCTGCAGGGATCTCAGCTTTACCGATGATGCGATAGGAACTGTGGCGCAGAAAAACGGATTCAGCAGCGCGGCGGTTTTCTCAAGGACCTTTTCTGAAACTTACGGGAAAAGCCCGGGGGAATTCAGGGAGGAGAGCAGAGCTGAAAGAAACCGGCTGGAAAAGAGAGGCGTCGGAAAGGTAAAAAAATTAAATACACCGAATGAGATTGAAATCCGTGTAAGACATGAAGAGGGAAGTTTCTTCGGAATAAATGAAAAGATCCTCAATGCGAGTTCCGTGCAGAATCTGACAAAGGCTGAATTTTTAGAGTCGATAAGGGATTGCAGAAAGGATTTGGATATTAAGTATCTGAGAATTCAGGGCTTGCTCAGCAGTTCTTTTATCCCTAAAGTAATCCCTGAATATACCTATTATTTTTCATCACTGGACAGGGTTATCGGGGAGATAAATTCGATGAATCTGATTCCCTGGATTGAAATTTCAAATATGATATCCGTAAATCCGGAGAATATTTTTTCTCCAAAGGGCGAGATAATGGGAACCTACAGGCTTTATGGCGAGCGATTTTTCGAAATGCTTGAGGCGGTTCTTGCGCATCTTACAAAAGTTTTTTCTAATCTATGGCTCAAAGACTGGGTGTTTGAAGCCTGGAAATCTCCTCATCAGAGCAAGGAGCAATATATTAAAAGTTTTGTAAAGATCAGAAATCTCATTAAAAAATATATCCCGGATGCAACGGTGGGCGGTCCCGGATTTGCAATTAATGATGATCCGAATGAATTATCTGAGCTCCTCAAGTTTGCGAAAAAAACGGATACAAGGTTAGACTTTTTATCGGTTTACGGAAATCTTGTCGCATCCAATAAAAAAGGACCTATGCTGCCTATGGCGGACTCCGGGAAAATGGCAGACAGGCTGGCATCTTTTAGGGATATAGTAAAAAAGGAATATGGAGACATTCCGTTTTTTATGACGGAATGGAATTCTTTCGGCATAGAAAATATGCCTGTGCAGCATTCCTGTTATCAGGCTGCGTTTGTGGCAAAGACCATGCTGGAAATGACAGACATCACCGATCTTTCGGGATATCTTTATTTCAGGGAGGATGCCGCGGATACGATATCACTGATGAAGAGCAGTGTTACGAATAATTTCTGGGGCTATGGACTCATCGACAAGAACGGTATAAAATCGCCGGCCTACTACAGTTTTCTTTTCTTAAATCAGCTTGGGTCATATCTTTTGGAAAAGGGCGACGGCTACTGTGTTACAAGGGAAACAGATGAATCCTATCGTATTTTGCTTTATGGATACGCTCATGTGGAATCTTCGAATTTCCTAAAACTGAATGAAGACAGCTCTTTTGATGAAGTTTATGATCTGTTTGAAAAATATGGGAGAAAACACGTAAGGATAAATATTGAAATAGGCGAAAGCGGCAAATACAGGATAGAAAGATACAGGCTGAACCGCGGGAATGGAAGCCTGTTAGATCTCTGGATAGGGAGCTTTGAGGCAGGAACGCTTTCTGAGAGGGAATTTCTCTCGAGGGTTCAGCCGCCTATCGAGAACCAGATCGACTATTATAAAAAGGCATGTATTCCGGAATATCGCGTATTATACCAGGAGGCCAGTGAATTACTCAGCATAGATTATGACCTTGAGGCTCACGAGGTATGCTTTTACAAGATCACAAGGCTCTTTTAAGAATTATTTAAATTCCGAATATCAGGTCAAATTTTATATCAGCTACAGTTTTTAAGGCAGGGATAAGTCCTGCCTTAAAAATATTTAAAATAATTAATCTAAAATACATTTTTAATGCACATCATTTAAAACAAACAAAAATCATCCAATTTAAATGCTCCTGAATATTAACCCATGCAAAACTGAGATACGTAAGCTGTGGTATCATTTTTATCAAGTTGAAATACATGTATTTATTCTGAATGTTTTATGAAATACAGATATTTTGACTTGATACGAAATAAATGCGCCGGCAAATAAAAAGTAGTACACAGAATTAAATATTGGGTAAAAGGAGAAATATATGGGTACAAAGGAATATAAAATAGGAGCGCAGAAGTACTTTGCCTATGGCCTTGGTAATTTTGCGTCACAGCTTTCCTGGACAATGGTAAGTACTTATCTTGCTGTTTTCTATACAGACGTATTTGGACTTACGACCGGTGCAGTAGCTATACTCTTTTTGGTTGCAAAGATATGGGACAGTGTTAACGATCCTATGATGGGTGAGATCATGGAGCACACCCACACAAAATGGGGAAGGTTCAGACCTTATATAGTAATAGGAGCACCATTACTGGTTTTATTTACGATACTGACATTTACGGTTCCGAATTTTGACAGTCCTCATAAGCTTATCTACGCTTATGTAACTTATATCGGACTTGGCATGGTCTATACAATGACAAACGTTCCTTATCAGGGACTTCCCGCAGTAATGACCAGAGACGGCGGCAAGATCAACAGACTTATGACCTCTCAGATGATGGGCATGGTTCTTGGAATGATCATTCTTAATCTCGGAACACTTCCGCTGGTAAATATCCTTGGCGGTGGAGATACAAAGATTGGTTACCAGTACACAGCAGCACTTTTTGCAATCCTTGCGCTTCCTATGTTCTGGTATTGCGCAGCACAGTGTAAGGAAACTGTTGTAGTACACAAAGAGGATCAGGTTCCGGTAAAGGAATCAATGAAACTTATCCTCGGAAACAGAAACCTTATGATGGTTGTTCTCTACACGATCGCAAATATGACAGCAATGATGGGAAGAATCGGTGTTGCGGTTTACTTCTATATGTATGTTGTAGGCGATTTCAGATTCATCACCATATTTATGATGATGCAGATGCTCGTTGGTGCGGTTGTAATGCCGTTCGCACCTAAGGCGATTGAGAAATTCGGCAAGAGAAAGATACTCAATTTTTCTCTTATTATCCAGGCAGCAGGACTTCTGCTGATGGCATTTGGACCTAAGACAAATATTCCTTATCTCTTTGTATGCCATATCATTTATGGCCTTGGATATATCGCAGGTCCTTGTGGTTCCATTATGCTTTGTGAATCACTTGATGAGATGGATTTAAAGACAGGCGTTCGTACAGACGGAACAGCATTTTCACTCAACGGTCTTGGCTCAAAGATCGGTGCAGCAGTCGGATCTGCCCTTGGCGTTGCGGTAATCGGCTGGTTCGGCTATCAAGCAGGCGGAGAGATTACATCAACTGTTTCCACAGGAATCAATGTTGCTGTAAATATCATCCCTGCAGCTATTTTCCTTCTGGGTCTTATCCCGGTAGCCATCTATAATCTCGATGAAGAAAAGATGCCGGGTATCAGAGAGAAGCTCAGGATCAGAAATGAAAAGAGAGAAAAAGAGCACTCAATGAACTTAGAACCTGTAAACGCTAAAGCTTGAACAGAATAACATTTTCTTTCTTATGGAGCTGTCACAGCAGATTGAACCGCTACCCGTCAAGTAGACAATAGAAAAAACATAATTTTCTGCCATCAGATTGTTGATCTGGTGGCAGTTTTTATGCTACCGCCAGATACTGCTCGTACTTCTCGAATGGTGTTAAAATCCCAAGCTTTCTCTGTAATCGCCTGGTATTGTAGTATTCTATGTAGTCCTTTATCA
>JAIKZC010000212.1 GCA_024682575.1 Lachnospiraceae bacterium
ACAGGAACAGAGCAGATTTATTTCTCAGATTCAAAAGACGGACTTGACTGGAAGATGCTTAACGATGGTGATCCGGTACTTAAGTCAACACTTGGTGAAAAGGGCCTTCGTGATCCGTTTATAATGCGTTCGCCTGAGGGAGATAAATTCTATCTGATAGCTACTGACCTCAGAATAGCATCTGACGGAAACTGGGGAAGAGCTCAGACAAACGGCAGCCAGTCTATAATGGTTTGGGAGTCTACAGACCTTGTAAACTGGGGCGAGCAGAGAATGGTAAAGGTTGCCAGAGATGATGCAGGATGCACATGGGCACCTGAAGCAGTCTACAATGATGAGACCGGTGAATACATGGTATTCTGGGCTTCAAAGGTAGATGATGATAATTACAGCACACAGAAGATTTACTATGTAACAACCAGAGATTTCTACACATTCTCAGAACCTGAAGTTTGGATCGAGCTAAACAATAAGGATGGAAAAGAAATCAGCATAATCGATACTTCCGTAATATCAGTTATGGAAGATGGCAAGAAGGTTTACTACAGACTTTCCAAGAATGAAGCTTCAAGCGAAGCAACAGTTGAAGATGGCGATCCTGCAAGCGGAAAGTTTGAGATACTTGAGAAGTCAGATTCACTTCTTGGAGAGTGGACAAGAGTTAAGTCAAATTATCTTAATAAGACAACAGGTGTTGAGGGCGGTACGATCTTTAAGTTCAATGGTGAGGATAAATGGTGCATGCTCCTTGACAGATATGGTAATGGAGGATATTTCCCTTCAGTTACTAATGATATAGGATCAGGTGAGTTTACTAAACTTAATTCGAATGAGTATTCATTCCCTTCAACAATGCGTCATGGAACAGTTCTTCCAATAACGGAGGAAGAGTATGCAGCTGTTGAGAAGAAGTGGGGAGCTGTTGAAACAGTAGATGAGATTGATACATCCGTATCACTTAAGGATTCAGCACTCTTTAACCTTGATTTCAATGGTGATGAAGCACTTGATGCTGACGGAGTCAGTGTTAAAGCTGAAAACGGATTCTCTCTGGTAGATAACGATGTGACCGGAGGTAAGGCAGTAGAGCTTTCATCAGCTAAAAAGCAGTGGCTTGATATTAAGACAGATGATGGAAAGTCTGTACTTGCAGGAAAGAATTCATTCGCAGTTAACTATTGGAGTAAGGTAACAGATGCATCCGGAAGCAATAAAGGATGGGCATTCTATGCAGCTCCGAACGCAAAAGCGCTTAAATGGGGAAGCTCAGGAACACTTGATGATTATCCGGAGACATATTTCGGAATAATCGATGCTATGGATAATGCATCAATATCTGATAAGGGCATTACAGTTCAGAGATTTAAGGATAATTTCAGCCGTCCTGCTTCAAATACAGCAAAGAGCGGAACAAATGACTGGAAGATGATCACTGTAGCAGCTACAGAAAACGCTACATATCTTTATGTAAATGGCAAACTTGCTTCAACTGTAAAGAGCTCTGTAGCACTTTCAGATATCTTTGGCAGCAGCGAGGAAGGCGTTCTCCAGATCGGTAAAGCAAACTGGGGCGGTGAAGAGTACTTCAACGGTGCGATCGATGATCTCACAGTTTACGGAAGAGCTATAACTGCAGAAGAAGTAGCTAAGATCTATGCAAATAAGAATTACACCGGCGAAGAGGTTACACCTGAGGAGCCTGCAACAGAAGAGGCTACAGAGGAAGCTCCAACAGAAGAGGCTACAACAGAGGCACCCGCAACAGAAGAACCTACGACAGAGGCACCTGTAACAGAAGAGCCTACGACAGAGGCACCTGCAACAGAAGAGCCTACGACAGAGGCACCTGAAATAGAAGAGCCTGCAACAGAAACACCTGTAGAGGATGATTCAGAAACAGAGGAGCCTACAGTTGAAGAACCCGGCACAGAAGCTCCTACTGAGGAAGCACCTGAGGATACAACTACTGTAGTGGATAATTCACCAAAGGCACCTGCTGATAACATTCTTACACCTGGCAGCACAGAATGGCTTATCTTACCTAAGACATCTTATTATCTGAATCCTGGCTTTGCAGTAAAGAAGTATAAGGTTTCAAATAAGAAAGTCCTTTCGGTTTCCAGGAAAGGAAAGGTAAAGGTAAAGAAATCCGGTAATGTAACTGTAACAGCTACAGGAAAGAACGGTGAAACAGCTTCATTCGTTATAGCAGCTGAAAAGCCTAAGATGAAGGGTGTTAAAGTAAGCGTTGGAACCAAGTTGAATGTTTCTGATATGCTTAGCGGTACAAAATTTGCTGAGGTAAGTTCTATGAAGTCTTCCAAGACATCAGTTGCAGAGATCGCAGCTGACGGAACAATAACAGCCAAGGCAAAGGGAACAAGTAAGATTACCGTTGAAATCGGAGGAAGAAAGTATAAGGCAAAGATTAAAGTTAAATAATTAAAGAAGATATTAAAAAGGGATTGCCGGAGAATATCAAGCTCCGAGCAATCCCTTTTTATAAATATATTTAATTAATATTATTATTCAATATCTTCATCCTGAATCTTATAGCTTCCCTTGAAACGGTCTCCCTTGAAGGTCAGCTTTTTACTGCTCTTATCGTAGTCATATTCGTCTTCATTCAACTTTACATAATCATCTTCCAGCAAGACCTTGACACTTTTAACTTTTTTGCTTTTCATCTTTACGCTGACATTATCCTCGGCTGTAACTTTATAAGCCTTGATCTTATAGGACATACCGTTATCACCTTTTGTAAGTGATTTTACAGCGCTTTCGATTTTGTCATCTGCATTATCAAGTTCCTTGATCTGGAATTTTTTTATATCTTTATTGATTTTAATATCTGTGACAGTATATGTTTCATTGTTGAATGTGACTTTTATTTTGCCAAAGTCCTCCATTTCAGGATCCCTGCCGCTATAGGTCAGCTTTGAGGTATAGCTTACAGAGAAATCATCCTTTGTTTTTGGATATTTTAATTTCTTTCCGGTGCTGTTGTTATAGTTTATATCTGCACCTGTAAGATCATCATTTCCATCAGCTATTGATATTTTGTCCCAATCATCCTCAGAGCCACTGTAAAAAACTGTTTCAAGATTATCATTACCGGAGAAAGCATTGGCTTTGATAGACTTTACTTTCTTGGAAAAGGTTACTTTTTTAAGTTTGCTGCAGCCCTCAAAAGCAGATTTTCCAATCTTTTTTACCTTGCTTGGAATAGTCAGTTCTTTTAATTTCTTGTTTTTCTTAAAGGCACGTGATCCGATCTCTGTTACGTTATATCCTGAAATATTGCTTGGAATTGAAACGGACGAAGATGAACCCTTGTAAGAAACGATTTTTACATTCTCACCTGATATTTCATATTCGAAATTATCTATAATGCTTGAATTGACTGTATCATCTGCCATGACTGTGTAAGTATTGGCAGGATTTAATGACAGCATCATTGATGCGGCAAGAAGTGTTGATAAGATTATTTTTTTGTTGATCATACGTGCTCCCTCTTTTTCATTATATTGTATCCACACAAAATTTATCGTATCACCAAAAAATATAAAGGTCAAGGAAATGATAAATGAATGCGGAATGAACTATGGGGACGTAGTATGCAGGTCATTTTGCTCGCAAAATGACCTGCGTACTACGTCCCCATGGTTCATTCAGGCATTCAAAAGATCAGATAAGTTTTTCGGCTCTGGC
>JAIKZC010000224.1 GCA_024682575.1 Lachnospiraceae bacterium
GTTCTAACTCACCTCTGAATTGTATCACAATTCCAGATCCGGCATCAAATATCCTGATTGCAAAGTTAACGCAGATGGCATTCTATGCTGTCCTAACGATGACTCACTTGCTATGAAACGTGAAGGCTCTTCGAAAAGGAATAACTCTCTTGTAAGATACAAGTTTGTATGTCCCAAAATCAAGTATGTCTATGATAAAAACACACGCAAATGTCATCGAAAATGTCAATGCAATTTTCATACGCTTGATTTCACAGGTTGTGCCCTGCAATCTGACCTTGACCATCTTTTCATCCTCCCTGGTTCTGTAATAATTCCATGGGAGATTATGATGCATATCTCGCCAATTGCACCTATCGCTGTAAAGATCATCTTTCTCCTCCTAAAAAACATAATAAAAAGGGATATCAGCGTCTTAATTGCTAATATCCCTATCTAATACCAAATTAATACGGTATCAACTATTCACTTTTATTTCCGGTCTTTGTGTTCCTCGTTACGAGTTCCAGAGCTACATTAACTGTAATTTTATTTACAATGCTCTTTTCTTTGTGATTTTCGCCAATTTTGTTAAAAGTAAAAAACTCACAAAAGTGCGTAAATTCAAGGATTGTCAGGTATTTGTGCGTTGTAGTAGAACCACCGTCTCGACACCAGATGTTGCGGGGAACATATCTACGCAGCATACTTTTTTTACTTTGTAGCCGGCGTTTAGTATTGCTTCCAGATCGAAGGCAAGTGAGCTTGCCTTGCAGGATATATATACGATCCTCTCAACTCCGTATGCGAGGATTTTTGCCAGTGCCTTAGGTGCTGCGCCGGCGCGGGGCGGATCCATTATTATGAGATCAGGCTTTTCTTCAACCTCGTCGAGGCATTTGAGGACGTCTCCGGCTATAAATTCGGTATTGTCGAGCCTATTGAGCTCTGCATTTACCTTTGCAGCCTCCACAGCTTCCTCTACTATTTCGACTCCCACAACTTTCTTTGCTACCGCTGCCATCATCTGTGCAATAGTACCCGTTCCGCTGTAAAGATCGAATATTATGCCTTTTTCTCCTCCATCCTCGCCGGAAAGAGCATATTCTCTGGCTTTTTTATATAAAAGCTCTGCTCCTAAGGTATTGGTCTGGAAAAAAGAAAACGGGGTTATTTTGAATCTAAGCCCTAAAAGCTCGTCATAAAAATAGTCTCTTCCCCATAAAAGCTCGGTATCCGAACCATCCACTGCATCTCCGGTGCTGTCTCCGGTGGTATGAAGTACTCCTACCAGTTCTCCCTTAAAATCGAGTCCTTTAAGAAGATCAACATATTCCGTAAAATCAAAATCAATAGCCGATGATGTTACTATATCGACTATGATCTCGCCGGTATTTGTACCCTTTCTTACAAGAAGATGCCTTAAATAACCCTCTCCGTTAGATCTTCTGTAAAATGGGATATTTCTGCTTTTGAAAAACTCAAGTGTTTCGGAAAGGATCGATCGGAAATCCTCATCCACGATACGGCAGTTTTCAACCGATATCACGTCATTGAATCTGCCTGCCTTATGCATGCCGAGTTCGAGCGGACCGTCAATAACTTCATTTCCAAAGGAAAATTCCATCTTATTTCTGTATTCGCTTTCCTTTGGGCTTTTGATTATCCCCTCGAACCAGTTTTCATCTGCTGAATTTTCAAAACGGTCAAAAACTCCGCTTAAAAGCTTTTTAACCTGCTCTGATTTGATCTTTGTCTGTGTTTCGTAAGGCAGTGTCTGATATGAACATCCGCCGCACTTTTCAAAATGCGGGCAGGGATCTGCTGTTTCCAGTTCCGATCTTTCTATGATCTCCTGCAGTCTGCCCTCTGCGTATTCCGGTCGATTTCTCTTTACAACAAAAGAAATCGTCTGACCCGGGATAACGCCCTTTACATGGGCGTTACCTTCCGGAGTTTCGACGATTCCTTTATTTGGAAATAATAAATCTACAACTTTTCCTCTTATAATGGTCTTTCTTTTCATGAATTTGCTTTAGCGCTTTCAGCCTTTCCGTCGTCTGCGTCATCTTCATCATCGAAGAAGTCATCATCAAATCTATCATCATAATCATCATCGTAGTCATCGAAATAATTCGGTGTAAAATACTTATATACAGCAAATGCTATTGCTGCTACGGCTGCTACAGCACCGATAATAGTAAGGATAACAACAATCGGATCTCTTTCTCTTGAATCTCTCATAGTTTATTCCTCCAATTTTATTCAAAATTTGTATAAAAATCCTGAAATCGTTATAATTATATCAAATTTTCTTGAGCTTTGCAAACCCGGCAAACATTTTCTTAACGCCGACTTTATCGAAGTTTACGGTAACTTCGAAGTCTTTTCCGCCATCTACGATTTTTTCCACAGTTCCCTCACCCTGTTTAAAATGACGGACTCTGTCACCGACATCATAGCCGAGAGAGGATCTGTCTCCCTTCTTGCCTGAGAATGCAGAAGAAAATGCTGCAGGTTTTTCCTTGAAGGCCGCTGCCGCAAGCTGTCTGGTGATCGGAACAACTCTTTCCTTCTTTTCCTTTTTCTTAGGAATAACATTCATATCCATGAGTTCTTCCGATATTTCCTTCGTGAACTGCGATGGTATATAATAACGTTTCTCACCATTTACCATTCTCTGCCTGGAGCATGTGAGTGTAAGATTCTCCTTTGCCCTTGTTATCGCAACATAGCAAAGTCTTCTTTCTTCCTCGAGATCCGTAGGATCATCACTGGTCATTGCGATATATCCAGGGAAAAGTCCCTGCTCCATGCCTGCCACATATACATCAGGGAACTCAAGTCCCTTTGCATTATGCATGGTCATTACTCTGACCCTCTCGCCGGAGGTCTCATTTGTAAGCTTATCAACATTATTCCCTTCAACACCATTCTGACGCATGAAATCAATAAGATCAGGCTCGTCAGTTTCCTCTTCATATAGATCAAGAGCCTCTTTAAGTCTTGATATATATTCCTTCATCTCGACAAACTTTTCTGTTGATTCAGCCTCTGACATCATATAGTCATGATATCCGCAGTCTGCTATGATCCTGTCAACTGTTTCGGAAAGCTTCATATTTGCAGCATCTTTCCTTATATTTAAGATTGATTCCGTAAATTCTTTAAGTCCTGCCAGTGCCTTTGCTGAAACACCGTTTACCTTCTCCGCTTCACAGCATGCATCAAAAAGCGACATATTGTTTTCGGCGGCATAATCTGCCACCTTATTAAGACTCGCCGCACCGATACCACGTTTTGGCAGATTTACGATACGGTTTGTTCTCATATCATTTGAACCGCCTGCGACAGTCAGAAGGTAAGCACTGATATCCTTTATGACCTTGGTATCCCAGAATCTTAATCCCTTGACGATCTCATAATCAATACGTCTGATCCTGAAAGCATCCTCAAATTCCTTACTCTGGATGTTTGTTCTTACAAGTATGGCAAAGTCATTTAAGCTTCTGCCTTCTTCTACTTTTTTCTTTATATCATCCGCGATAAAAGCAGCTTCTCCGGCAGAAGTATCGAGCTGTCGGAAATGTATCTTGTTTCCGTCACCAGAACTCGTCCAGAGACTCTTCTCTTTTCTCTCGGAATTGTTTGCGATCACTTCATTTGCAGCATTCAGGATATTTCCGGTCGAGCGGTAATTTTCCTCAAGCCTTACTACCTTTGCCTCAGGATAATTCTTTTCAAAATCAAGGATATTTCTTATATCAGCGCCTCTGAATCTGTATATGGACTGATCGTCATCACCCACTACGCATAGGTTTTTATATTTATCTGCCAGCAGTCTGATAAATTCAAACTGAGCCACATTGGTATCCTGATACTCATCAACCATGATGTATTTGAACTTTTCCTGATAATGTTCAAGTACATCCGGATATTCCTTAAAAAGCTTAACCGTATTTAAAATCAGATCATCAAAGTCCATAGAATTATTATGTCTAAGCTTTGACTGGTAAAGCTTGTAAATATCACTGAACTGCTTTTTTGAAAAATCTCCAAAATTATCCTTTTCATAGCGCTCAGCATCTATAAGCTTATCTTTTGCAGAAGATATTTCTCTTGCTGCCCTTCTCTCCGGTATAAGCTTTGGATCGATCTTAAGTTCCTTGTAAACTTCTCTCATTACAGCCTTCTGATCTGCTGCATCAGCAATTTCAAAGCTGGAGCTGTATCCAAGCTTATCTGCATGAGAAAACATGATCCTTAAACAGGTTGAATGAAATGTAGATACCCAGAGTTCATGTGCATCTTCGGGTGCCATTTCTTCAGCCCTTGTCTTCATTTCCTTAGCTGCCTTATTGGTAAAGGTAAGCGCAAGTATGTTCCAGGGTTTGATGCCCTTTTCCAGCATTTCTGCAATTCTGTATACTATAGTTCTGGTCTTGCCCGAGCCTGCTCCTGCCAGTATAAGTACCGGTCCTTCCAGTGTTCTGGCTGCATCAGCCTGCTGCGGGTTTAACTCTTTGTCAAGATTCATTATTAATTCTCCGTTATTGATTTTTGTCTAAACAGTATAACACATAAAAGCATCTAATGGACAAGTAGTTTTAAATAACGTATAATATGGCATTGAAAGCAATTTATAATTCACTGGTGAGGCTAATTATGACATTCAATACAGAAAATTTTGTCGAAAGCATCCTTTCAAGCATAGACAGGATGGGGTATATCAAATCCGATGAAATTCCTAATATAGAACTTTATATGGATCAGCTCACATCTTTTATGGAAAAACGTCTTGCAAATACACGCAGGAACGAGTCCGACAAGATAATGACCAAGACCATGATAAATAACTACACAAAGAATGACCTGCTTCCTCCTCCCGAGCGTAAACGTTACGGCCGGGATCACATTATGATGCTGCTTTTTATATATTATTTTAAAAACATTCTTTCCATGAGTGATATAAAGAAGCTCCTCGGTCCTTTAAGCAAGAATTATTTTAATAATTCAGGTGAGCTCAAGCTTTCTGATATTTACGATGAGATGTTTGAAATGTCACTTGCCCAGCGTGAGGATCTGAAAAAATTTGTTGAGGAACAGACTGCTTCCGTAATGGAAACATGCAAAGGCGCAAATAAGGACAATGAAGATTTCCTTCATCTCTTCGCCTTTATCTGCGCCTTAGGTTTTGATGCTTATGTAAAGAAATTAATGATCGAAAAAATCATAGATCTGATGGATGATGATGGACATCCGATAAAAGAAAAATAATATCCGGATCAGCCCTCGATACGTCCAAATACCATATCATACCCATCATTTCCATAATTTAATGAACGGTTAACACGGCTTATAGTTGCTGTTGAAGCACCGGTTTTCTGTGCTATCTCCATATAGGTTTTCCGCTCCCGGAGCATTTTAGCCACTTCAAATCGCTGTGACAACGATAATATCTCATTCACGGTTGCCAGATCTTCAAAAAAAGTATAACACTCTTCTACGGTCTTCAGGCTTAATATGGCATCAAAGAGTGTGTCTACTGACTCCGTATGCAGCTTTTTATTCAAAATATTTCACCTCCGCAGGTTCTAGTTTAAAAGTCAAACGTCGTATAGATAAGCAATTTTGCGAATCGCAAAAAGGCATAATAACTCTATACGACGTATAGTTTATCACAGTAAAGTTGTAAAGTAAAGAGGTGTTAGTTACAAATAAATGCTTTATAAGCCTTATAGCCCTCATATATATCCGATTTACTGGTAACTTCCCATGGTGAATGCATCGAAAGAACTGCCATTCCACAATCTACAACATTCATTCCATAAAGAGACATAATGTAAGCGATCGTTCCGCCGCCTCCTGCATCAACTTTTCCAAGTTCTGCTGTCTGATAAGCGACTTTATTATCTTCCATTATTTTTCTTACTTCTGCAAAATACTCTGCATTTGCGTCGTTTGAACCGGATTTTCCTCTTGCGCCTGTGTATTTATTAAATACAATTCCCTTACCGAAATATGCCGCATTTTTCTTATCAAACTGTGAAGCATAGAGCGGATCATAAGCCGCACTTACATCACTTGAAAGCATCTTCGAATTCGCAAGTGTTCTCCTGAGTGCAAGTTCGGAATAATTGCCGGCTGCATTCATGACCTCTGCAAGGGCGTTTTCAAAGAAATGAGACTGCATTCCTGTCGCACCTACACTGCCAATCTCTTCTTTATCTACAAGGAGGCAGACCGAAGTACGTTTTAACTTCTTAACATCAAGGAATGCCTTTAGAGATGTATATGCACAAACTCTGTCATCCTGTCCGTAGGAAATTATCATCGAACGGTCAATTCCCGACTCTCTGGCCCTTCCTGCCGGAACAACTTCAAGTTCAGCCGATTCAAAATCTCTTTCTTCAAAACCGTATTTTTTCTTTAAGAGCTCAAGTACGGCCTTCTTAACAGCTTCTTTTTCCTTATCAGCGTCCTTACCCTTAAAAGGCATGCTTGCAAAAAGTACATCCAGGTTTTCACCCTCTACAGCCTTAGCTGCCTTTTTCTCCATCTGCTCGCCTGCAAGGTGGATAAGGATATCTGTCACACAAAATACCGGATCATTTTCGTCTTCACCGATGGAAATCTTTATCTTAGTTCCATCAGGCTTAACGACAACACCATGAATAGCAAGCGGAACTGTAACCCACTGATATTTCTTGATCCCGCCATAATAATGCGTATCGAGATAAGCAAATGATGAATCCTCATAGAGCGGGTTCTGCTTTACATCCATTCTCGGGGAATCTATGTGTGCACCGAGAATATTAAGGCCATTTTCAATATCATCTGTTCCGATATGGAAAAGTGCAACTGTTTTTTCCATCCATACTGCATAGACCTTATCTCCGGCCTTAAGCTTTTTCTTCTTTGCAATAACTTCATTGATATCAATATAACCGGCTTTTTTTGCCGCTTCTACCGAAAGTTCAACACATTCACGCTCTGTTTTACCATTGCTTAAGAAATCACGGTATTCCTTATTTAATGCTTCCAGCTCTTTTTTTTCAGCTGTACTGTATGTTAACCATGCATTTTTTTGTTCCAATTTTATCACTCCTTTTAATTAAAGATCAGATTCTATAACATCAGCCATCGATATCGATAACGGTGTTAGGATCTATATAGCTTCCTTCATAACTTATCTTATAAGTAAATTGATCATTATCCGAAGTAAAGTACAAAGACTGACCTCTGCTTACGGTCTCGCCCTCTGCGACCAGAGGCTCTGTATTATAGCAATAATAAGACTTAAAGCCATTTTCATGATCTATTACTACGATGTAACCATATGTATTGTCATAAGTGACCGAGCTTACCTTGCCATTTCCGGCAGCAGCTATCTTAGCTCCCTGTCCGACTGTAAAAACAACGCCTTCTATGGTTTCCGAATACTTTGACGGAGTAGAAACCTGTCCACTGATAGGGAATCCTGAAGGAACATATTTTGTGGCTTCTGCAGAACTGCTCTGCTGTTCAAGATAATCTTTTCTGCTGAGCTGTTTCTCCAGTTCCTTATTTTTAATAACAAGCTTGTCATTTTCACTTACGGCTGCAGTAAGCGCAGACATTGTTTCATTATACTGGCTTTCCCAGGCCAGGATCTGCATCCTGTCATTGTGCAGCTCTGCTGAATAATGAATGAAATATGCCAGTGTTCCTGCAATCCCAAGTCCTAAAATAATAAGCAATACCAGAAGAACATCTGACGTAAAATGTATTTCATTGACTTTTCCGCTTTTATTAGAAACCATCAAAAATGTATAGCCATGTTTCTTTTTATTGTCTTTCTTATTACTCTTCTTGTTATCTCCTTCAGACATTGCTTTCCCCTTTTAAATATCTGTAATTTCGGACTAGCAGATAGTTTTCGCTTGTCCGTCCAATTCTACTACTATAGCACATAAGAAGGTTTTAATCAACTAAAGCGATATTAGGTATACACGAAAATACTATAATTTGAAATCTGAAAATACAATTATGAATTTATTTGTATTTTATTAAAAAAAAATAAATTCCGTAGTTGAATTCGCCTCTTTTTTGTGGTACTATACATTTGTTGTTTATAGCAAACAACGGACATTTATTTATTTTTTTGGAGGTATCATAATGAAAGGTACAGTTAAGTGGTTCAACAATCAGAAGGGTTACGGCTTTATTTCAGACGAGCATGGAAGTGACGTATTTGTGCACTACTCAGGAATTGTTACTGAGGGATTCAAGTCTCTCGATGAAGGTCAGAAGGTTGAGTTCGACGTTGTAAACGGCGAAAAGGGACCTCAGGCTACAAACGTAGTAAAGCTTTCATAATCCAATAATCCAGAGACATTTGTGCCTTTTATAATTTTAACATATATGTTTTTTATTATAATTAGCAAGTTGTGAACTGAGATTGTTACCAAGAAGACTTCGATTTATCGAAGTCTTCTTTTTTTGCCTGATCACTTCTTTAACCTCTTTTTTGCATTTTTACCAAAATCCCATGTCTATAATTGTTCAATATTTAGAACCAAATATTTATACTTTTAAATACAACTTTCCGTCAAAAATTGTCTTTAATTCTTGATTACAGATTATATTTGTTATAAATTAAACATATGTCAAGAAAAAAAGAAAACTTAAACGAAAACTTAAAATATGTGAAGCTTTACAATTGGGCCAGAACCCTTATATTAAGCGGTGTTATGCAGTACGGAGAGCGTCTTCCTTCCGAGCATATGCTGGAAAGAAAATTCAATTATTCACGCCAGACTGTTCGTTCCGCATTAGATGTACTTGAAAATGAAGGCCTTATTGCAAGACAGCGTGGAAGCGGTACTTATGTATCATTTAAGACAGGTGCAGAGGATTCCGACCGTAAACACATAGGTCTTATTCTTTCTTATTTTGCAGACTATATGTTTCCTCAGATCTATGCAGGTATAGAATCTGTAATGAAAGAACAGAATATTGGAATCGATGTCGCTGTTACCAAAAATCATATAAATGATGAAACAGTATTTCTTGAGCGTTTCATAAAATCACATGCAGCCGGGCTTATAGTTGAAGGAACAAGATCATCCTTCCCAAACCCGAACATTGCTCTTTATGATAAATTCGTCAAGAAAAATATACCTGTTATCTTCATTCATAACCACTATTCAAATATCAAATTTGACAGTGTGGAAATGGTCGATGCAAAATGCAGCTATTCACTTACACAGCTTTTAGTGGATA
The DNA here is from genome assembly GCA_024682575.1 of Lachnospiraceae bacterium. Lineage (GTDB taxonomy): Bacteria > Bacillota > Clostridia > Lachnospirales > Lachnospiraceae > NK4A144. The sequence goes on from JAIKZC010000224.1 coordinate 9,244, forward strand.
ACGGTCACAAAAACATAGGTGCTATATTCAAATATGACGATATGCAGGGACTTGAAAGATATCGCGGATTTTCCGAATGCTTATCGGATAACAACATCCGTCTTGATGATGAGCGCATTCAGTGGTATTCCACTAAGGAAATGGATTCTCTCTTCACCAGGAAAGGCATCGCAGCTCTTGAACGACGTTTTAGCGGATGTACTGCCATCATGACCTACAATGATGAAGTAGCTGCTTCTCTTTCGCAGGCCTTTACCAGCCGTGGATATAAGATTCCGGATGATTTTTCAATCGTTTCTTTTGATAATGCATCACTTAACGATTTTCCGTCGCTCTCACTCTGCACTGCAGATCACCCCAAGTTTGAACTTGGAAAAAGAGCAGCAAGAAATTTATTGCGAATGATGGATGACCCGGATTGGCACAATAATAACTATTCTTATCGTTTTCCTGTGTCGATCGTAAGTGGTAATTCCATTAAAGATATACACTAAATAACAAAAGTATTATTTTCAGGAGGGTATCCAAATTATGAGCAAACTTTATTTCATCCCAGGCAGCCAGGATCTTTACGGCGCAGAGTGCTTAAAGCAGGTAGCAGCTGATGTAGCTGAGATGGTAAAATTCTTAAATGAAAAACTTGATGGTGTTATAGAAATTGAGCAGCTTCCCACAGTTGAAACTTCTGATATCTGTATCGCAGATATGAAAAAAGCTCAGTTTGATGATGATTGTGTAGGTGTAATCACATGGATGCATACATTCTCACCTGCTAAAATGTGGATCAAGGGTCTTCAGGAATTAAAGAAGCCTCTTCTTCATCTTCATACACAGGCTAACGAAAAGCTTCCTTATGATGAGATTGACATGGATTTCATGAATCTTAACCAGGCTGCACACGGCGACAGAGAATATGGTTTCATCCTTGCTCGTCTTGGTATTCCTCACGAAGTTGTAGCAGGTTTCTACAAGCATGCAAAGTTCATCTCTAAGGTTCGTCGTTTTGCTGAGGTTGCAAAGGCAATCGGCTATTCTAAGAAGCTTCGTGTTGCTGCATTCGGTAACAACATGAGAGATGTTGCTGTTACAGATGGTGACAGAGTTGAAAGCCAGATCAGATATGGTTGGGAAGTAAATTATTATGCAATCGGTGACCTTGTTGATATCATCAGTGAAGTAACAGATGCTGAAATCGACAAGAAAATGGATGAATACACAAGCAAATATACAATGGCTACAGACAATATCGATTCTGTTCGTGAGCAGGCTAAGTATGAGGTTGCTTTTGATAAATTCCTTGCTAAAGAGCGTATCGGTGCATTTACAGATACATTCCAGGATCTTCACAATATGAAGCAGCTTCCCGGTATTGCTGCACAGAACCTCATGGGACGCGGCGTTGGATTTGGTCCTGAAGGTGATTACAAGATCGCAGCTTTCTCTGCAGTACTTATGAAGATGGCTGAAAACAGAGATGGTGCTACAGGCTTCATTGAGGATTATACATATGACCTTACAGAAGGCGAAGAGCTTGAGCTTGCTTCTCACATGCTTGAGGTTCCTGTAACCTTTGCAAAGAACAAGCCCGAAATTCAGGTTCACCCTCTTGGCATCGGCGGAAAAGAAGATCCTGCTCGTCTTGTATTTGATGGTGTTACAGGTGATGCTATCCAGGTAACAATGGTAGATATGGGCGATCGTTTCCGTATCATCTGTGCTGATATTGAACTTGTTGAGCAGCCTAAGCCTATGCCGAAACTCCCTGTTGCACGTATCATGTATCGTCATAAGCCTGATTTCGAAATCGGCACAGCTGCATGGTGCTATGCAGGCGGCGCTCATCACAGCGTAGTTTCAAATGTTCTTACCCGTGATGATATCGCAATGTTTGCAAGACTTACAGGTACTGAGCTTATCACAATCGGCGAAGATACCACTGAAGCAGATTTACAGAAATTTTTCATGAAATAATAGAACCTTCACCTGAAGTCCCCCGGCTGAGACAAGTGCTCCGGCCGGGGGATTTTTCTGATCATATTTTTTCAAGAAAAAAGCTTTTTGAAATTCCATCATTTAAGAATTTCAAAAAGCTTTCTATCTAACTTTTCTATCTAACTTTTCTATCAAACTTTTATTAAATAGTCATATCAATAATATCTTCTATTTCCAGGTTTCCTCCAAAAAGTTTCAGGGCACTTCCAACTGTATAATTCACCTTGTTCTTTCCCAGGAAACGTATTTTTTCTATATCTTTCAGATTTCTGACCCCTCCGGCATAGGTTACGGGGAAATCATCAATTTCAGACAGCATTGAAACAATATTCTCATCAATTCCGCTGCTCTTTCCCTCAACATCAACTGCATGGATCAAAAGCTCTGCACATTCACCGGCCATTTCCTCGAGAAATTCCTTATTGATCTTTATATTGGTGAACTTCTGCCAGCGATCTGTTACGAGGAAATAATCATCCGTACCAGCCTTTCTCCTGCAGGAGAGATCCAGAACCAGGCCGTTCTTTCCGACTGCCTCCTGCATCGCACGTAATTTGTCGTACTTTAACTCTCCATCCTTAAATACATAAGAGGTAACTATTACCTGTGATGCACCGGCATCTATAAATTCAGCTGCGGATCTGTCATCTATACCGCCGCCAACTTGCAAGCCTCCCGGGAATGCTCTGAGAGCCGAAAGAGCCTCTTCTTTTGTAGCATTATAATATTCTGAATCTTTTGAATTAAGCAAAATCACATGGCCTCCCTTAAGGTCATGTGATCTATAAATTTCAGCAAAGTAAGAAGCCGGATGTGATGCAACAAAATTTTCCTTTGCTGCATTACCTTCATCCTTAAGGGAACTTCCTACTATCTGTTTAACTTTTCCGTTATGTATATCTATACAAGGTCTGAATTCCATAATCCACCGATATTATGCAAGTACATCCGACATGTCATACATTCCTGCCGGCTTTCCACCGAGATACTTTGCTGCAGCTATCGCGCCCTTGCCAAAGATGGCTCTTGAATAAGCACGATGACTGAATGTAATAACTTCATCCTCACCTGCAAATATTACATCATGATCTCCGGGAATAGTTCCTCCTCTGACAGCAGAAATGCCTATTTCCTTTTCAGGTCTGGCTTCAGATCTGCTGCTTCTGTCGTAAACATATTCATAACTGTTTCCCATAGATGAATTTATTGCATCGGCAAGTGCTATGGCTGTGCCGGAAGGAGCATCCTTCTTCTGATTATGATGCTTTTCAACTATCTCGATATCAAATCCTGCCTCGGCAAGTTTTGGTGCTACCTCTGAAAGAACTTTCAAAAGCACATTCACTCCGACTGACATATTGGCACTTCTTAATACTGCTATTTTTTCAGATGACTTCTTAACTTTTTCAATCTGCTCTTCTGTAAGGCCTGTTGTGCAAAGTACGAGAGGAATATTTCTTTCTACTGCATGATCAAGAAGTGCATCCGTACCTGAAGGAAGCGAAAAGTCAACAATTACATCTGCTTCCACATCACATTTACCAATAGAATCAAATACCGGATAAGAATTTTCAACAGCAGTAAATTTATCAATTCCTGCAACTATTTCTATTTCCGGATCCTTTTCCACAAGGCTTGTGATCATTCTGCCCATGCGGCCATTACAGCCGCTCATTATCATTTTTGTCATTAATATATCCTCCGCAATTTACGCCTGGATAAGTCCAAAGTTCTTCATTGCAGTTCTGAGTCTTTCAAGATTAGCAGGTGCCATACTTACCAAAGGCTTTCTAAGAGGTCCTACCTGCATTCCCATAAGGTTCATTGCATGCTTGACCGGTATAGGATTGGTCTCGCAGAAAAGTGCCTCTACCAGCTCTATAACATCAAGCTGCATCTTTGCAGATCCCTGTACGTCTCCGCTTAAATATTTCATTACAAGATCGTGCATATAACGGGGAGCTACATTTGATACAACCGAAATTACACCAAGACCCCCTACAGAAAGAATCGGCACAACCTGATCATCGTTCCCGGAATAAAGCTCTACTTCAGGGCAAATAGCTTTAAGCTTCGTGATCTGAGAAATATCACCGGATGCTTCCTTAATGCCTACGATATTAGGAACATTCTTAACAAGGTGAGCACATGTCTCAGGCTCAATGTTTACACCTGTCCTTGACTTTACATTATAAAGGATGATCGGTATATTAACAGAATTTGCAACTGTTGTATAATGATCTATAAGACCTGCCTGAGTTGTCTTGTTATAATAAGGTGTAACTAAAAGCAATGCATCTGCTCCTGCCTTTTCAGCCTCTTCCGAAAGGTATACAGCAGTCCTTGTGCAGTTTGAACCTGCTCCTGCAATAACAGGAACTCTCTTATTTACCTGTTTTACTGCAAATCTGATGCATTCAATATGCTCCTCTTCCGTGAGACATGCCGACTCACCTGTGGTTCCGCATATTACTATTGAATCTGTGCCGTTCTTTATCTGTAATTCGATAATCTCAGCAAGTTTATCGTAATTAACATCCCCATTTTCTAAAAAAGGTGTGATGATCGCTACACCTGCTCCTTTAAATACTGACATCTGACTCTCCTTTCAGAAACTTAACTGTTTCAAGCTTTGTAATTTCACCCGCATATTTACAGATATCTTCTCTGACATTGATACCTGTCATTATAATTCCGACATTCTCTCCTTTGGCTTCTATGAGATCCTTAAAATCTTCTATTGTAAGTATATCGTTGTCAAAAAGCCCCAGGAACTCATCAAGAATAAGCAGATCACATCCTCCGGTCGTTAAAACCTTCTTTGCAAAATTCACACCGTTTCTGATATTTCCGGCCTCTTCTATTCTCTCTTCATCGCTAAGCTCCTCATATGGACTCTCTGATTTTTCAAAACTGAATAATTTTATATCAGGTTCGAGTCTCTTTAATATATCGAAGCCTCCGCTTGTATTTCCCTTCAAAAACTGAATTATTACTACGCTTTTTCCTCTTTCTGCGGCTTTTATACCCTGGCCTACCGCGGCGCTTGTTTTACCCCTTCCTTCTCCACAGAAAATCTGAATATGACCTTTGTCCATTTAAAGTTTCCTCGTGTTTCTAAATTTCGGCATTAACTTTACCGTGAACTTTGTCTTAAATTAAAGCAGGTATAACTGCCTCGCTTCAACAACTGTGTCTGAACACAAGCCAGGCTTGCATCAGAGTTCAACTTCTACCAATATTAGCATAGTGTCTCTTCTTTTTCAAGATTTGCATTTATCTAAATACAAGGCATTCCTCCTAGCTAAATTGATTTTTTTTAATCTGATCTGCAGGATTTATCCTGCCCTAATTTCTTTAATCTTTATAATTAATCAAAATAAACTATATCTTTTACAGAGCCAAACTGATTAAAAGCCACGCAATTAAACAGACCAGACCAAATCTTTTTTATGAAAGTTTATTTTTTCTTCCTTAATTAAAGATTGAAAAATAATTATATTGTGTTAAAATATTTTAGTTATATAAAAATTCAACAAAGAACAAGAAAAACGTAGTATTTGATACGTAAAGCAATTTTTCAAGGAGATTTATTTAATGATTAGTTCAAGAGATGACATAAGAAACGTTGCCATCATCGCTCACGTCGATCATGGTAAGACCACTCTCGTAGACGCACTGCTTCACCAGAGCGGTGTATTTCGTGAAAATCAGGATGTTCAGGAGCGTGTTATGGACTCCAACGATATCGAGCGAGAGCGTGGAATTACCATTCTTTCAAAAAATACTGCCGTTAAATACGGTGATACACGTATTAATATTATAGATACACCCGGCCACGCGGACTTCGGCGGTGAGGTTGAGCGTATCCTTAAAATGGTAAACGGTGTTGTACTTCTTGTTGACGCCTTTGAAGGAGTTATGCCCCAGACAAAATTCGTTCTTATGAAGGCACTTGGTTTAGGTCTTCCTGTTGTAGTTTGCATTAACAAGATCGACCGTCCCGGCGCACGTCCCAAGGAAGTAGTTGATGAAGTTTTAGAGCTTTTCATGGATCTTGGAGCCAGCGACGAGCAGCTTGACTGTCCTTTCGTATTTGCATCTGCAAAAGAAGGCATAGCTTCTCTTGATCCGGATGTTCCCGGAACTGATATGAAGCCTATCTTCGATACTATCGTTGATTATATCCCGGCTCCCAAGGGCGATCCCGAAGGAAATCTTCAGGTACTCATCAGTACTATTGATTATAATGAATATGTCGGCCGTATCGGTGTAGGAAAGGTTGACAACGGCGTGATCAAGGTTAACCAGGATGCTGTAATAGTTAACCATCACGATCCTTCCCGTGTTGAAAAGGTTAAGATCAGCAAACTTTACGAATATGAAGGATTAAGCAAGATTGATGTTAAGGAAGCCGGCATTGGATCTATAGTGGCTATTTCCGGAATAGCAGACTTAAAGATCGGTGATACCGTCTGCGGTGTTGAAGCTCCGGAAGCAATTCCTTTCCAAAAGATTTCCGATCCTACGATTTCCATGAATTTCATGGTAAATGATTCACCTCTTGCAGGTCAGGAAGGCAAATTCGTTACAAGCCGTCACTTAAAGGACAGACTTTTCAAAGAGCTTAATACAGACGTTTCTCTCCGTGTTGAGGAAACAGATTCAACAGATACATTTAAGGTATCAGGACGTGGTGAGCTTCATCTTTCTGTACTCATCGAGGAAATGCGCCGTGAAGGATATGAATTTGCTGTAAGTAAGGCCGAAGTTATCTTCCAGAAAGACGAGAACGGAAAAGTTACCGAGCCTATGGAAACAGCATATGTTGATGTTCCTGATGAATTTTCAGGTGCTGTTATCCAGGATCTTTCCCAGCGTAAGGGTGAGCTCCTTAACATGGGTTCAATAGCCGGTGGTTATACAAGACTCGAATTCACCATACCTTCAAGAGGACTTATAGGTTTCCGTGGTCCTTTCATGACAGAGACAAAGGGTAATGGTATCATAAATACAACTTTCAGCGGATATGGTCCTTATAAGGGAGATCTTTCCTACAGAAAGACCGGATCACTTATCGCATTTGAAGCAGGAGAAGCTGTTACTTATGGTCTTTTCAATGCTCAGGAACGCGGCAGTCTTTTCATTGGACCGGGTGCAAAGGTTTATTCCGGAATGGTCATCGGTTCAAATCCAAGGTCTGAGGATATAGAGCTTAACGTATGCAAGACCAAGCATCTTACAAATACACGTACCTCTTCTTCAGATGACGCATTAAGACTTGTACCTCCCGTTATTCTTTCACTCGAACAGGCTCTTGATTTCATTGATTCAGATGAACTTTTAGAGGTTACTCCAAAGAATCTCAGAATCAGAAAACGTATCCTTGATCCGCTTAAGAGAAAGAGAGCCGGAATTAGCGCTAAAGCAAAGGCAACTAATTAATATAATTAATACGGAATTTTAACTATGAACAGAAGCCAGTATCCTGATGAGATCAACAATTTAATAAATAAATGCAATGATGAACGTTTCAGTAATCCGGATTTGGTTATCGAATATTCTGAACAGATTCATTCCTATGCAGACAAACTCAGCGATACTGCTCTCGCCGGACTTGCCGATTTTTATATCGGTGATGCATATTTTACAAAATGCAACTCAGCTGAATGCATGCGCCATATTAATGCTGCCATCAAAGAGCTCTATGCAGCCTCTGAATGGCAGCAGCTCGGCGAATGCTATAATCTGCTTGGAATACTCTGTGAACATCAGGGCAATTTTTCCGGAGCAATTGAAAGTTATTCCGATGCAATAAATCTCATTGACCGGTATGAGCTGAATGTTCTCGGAACAATGGTTTATGCAAACTATTCAAATCTTCTTCATAAAAGCGGAGATAACGAGGCAGCTCTCAGTGCTATCCTTGCATGCAGCAGCTATTGTAACGGTATAGGTGATGATCCTCACTATTCTTATCTTCCGATTCAAATTCAGATAAGCATTGCAAAAATATATATATATCTTTGGATGAAAGATGAATCGACCCGAGAAATAGCCAAGCTTGAGCAAATGTATGCAGAAAGGCCTGAACAGCCGCATGAACTCGACTACTATTATCTGAAACTTATATACTCAGATCTGATCCATGATGAAAAGCTTGAAGAAATCGCGCTTAAAGAGCTTATAGATACTTTCCTCGCCTGTGAATATAAAGTTGATTATCTTGATGAATGTATCGGAATGATGGAGTATTTTAAGCGAAAAGGACGTTATGACCTTTTAAGGACGGTTCTTTCTGTTCTTCGTAAAGTTATGGGAGATAATGATTTCACAGATACTCTCATCAATATTTCAGGCTTCAGGATCGATCTTCTTCAGCACGAAGGTCGATGGGGTTCATTACTCGAGGAATACAGAAATTATAGAAATCTTTCGATAAGACATAAAAAACAGGTTATTTCAGTTCTTCATGTCCTTATGGATATCAAGCGGAATTTAAAAGAAAGTGAGCAGGTAAATTTCCTTTTACAAAAGCGTATAGGTACCGACGCTCTTACAGGACTGGCTAATCGTCAGCAGCTTACAGACATATCTGGTCTTTTCTTTGAATCTGCCCTTAAAAATGATCTTTATTTTGGCGTTGAAATGCTGGATATCGACTTTTTCAAACTGGTAAATGATACCTATGGGCATCACGTAGGAGATGAATGCCTCTGCGCGATCGCAGATGTGTTAAAAAGCATTTCATCTGACAGCCTATTCTGCTCAAGATATGGTGGTGATGAGTTTATGATCCTTTATAAAAATCACTCAGATGAAGATATCATGCGCATCAGTAAAAAAATAAGAAGTCAGCTTTCTTCCAGCTTATTGGCAAAAAATCTCCCTGAGATAACAATATCCCAGGGTATTTGCAACAGTATTCCCAAAGCTTTTAATAAAGTATGGGACTTCAGCTCTGAAGCCGATAACGCTCTATATAAGGTGAAGAAAAATGGAAGAAATGGAACTATGATTCTTCACATAGATTATGAATCCAAATAATTATCCTTAGTCATTCGGTCTCATCCAGAATTTTCCGCTAAGAGATTCAGTTCTTACAACATTTATAAAAGCTTTATCGTCCAGTATTTTTATTCGCTGGACGATTTTTTTTGTATCATCTCCGGATACAACAGAATAAACAAGAGTACGAGGTGTGTCTGCATAGGAACCAAATGCATGAATATCCGTAGCCCCATGTCCTGTTACCGCATATATCGCATCTGTAACTTCCTTAGGTCTGTCGGTCACTATAAATAGTGTATATTTAGTATAACGTTTATAAACTAAATGAATAACCTGTGTTGATGTAAATTGAAATATGATCGAATAAAGTGCCTTATCCCATCCAAAAAGTATTCCGTCACACGAAAGAATGATCGCATTAAAAATAAGAACATAATTAAAAGTATCTATTCCATATTTTTCAGATGCATATATGGCTATAAAATCAGTTCCGCCACTTGTTGCACCTGCTCTAAGGCACATAGAAACCGCAAAACCATTAATAATTCCTCCAAAAATACTGATCAGAAGAACATCGTAAGTTATAACTCTCAACGGGATAAAATCAGTAAGAGTTGAATTAATCAAAATTGTAACACAGGAAAAAATAGTAAATTTTTTTCCTATTTTCTTAAAACTAAGGATTATCGGAAATAAATTCAGCAGAAAATAAATCGGTCCATAGGGAACCGTAGTTCCCCAAAGACGACTTATAATCTGCTGTATCAACAATGACAATCCACTGAACCCACCGGGCAGAAGTCCTCCGGTGTGTACAAAACTCCTTATATTAACTGACATCAAAAGTCCTGCAGCTGCACATAAAACTGCTCTTCTGACTTCTTTTGATGAGTTATTCTCCATTTAATTCCCCCTTCTCTTAAGTCCCCAATGCCAGGTACTTCCTGAAAATAAAACCAGTATCGGGAATATTTCCAGTCTTCCAAGAAGCATGCCCAGTATAAGTACACATTTGGAAAGAACACCATATGCTGAAAAATTGCATGTAGGGCCAACTTCAGCAAGACCCGGTCCTATATTATTAAATGTACAGAGTACCGCCGAAAAGTTAGCTTCAAACGAAAAGCCATCCAGTGAAACAATAAGCACGCTTGCTGCAATTATCATAACATATGCTGCAAGATAAGAATTTGTATTAGCAAGCACAGTCTCACTTACAGTTCTGTTGTTTATCCTGACCACCTGAACTCTCTGTGGATGAAGCATTTGATGAATATTACGTCTGAGCGTCTTAAAAAGGATCAGTGCTCTTGAACATTTCATTCCGCCTCCGGTACTTCCGGCACAGGCACCCATTATCATAAGGAAAAGAATTATCGATTTTGAGAACGAAGGCCATTTGTCAAAATCAGCTGTAGCATATCCGGTTGTCGTGATTATACTTCCAACCTGGAAAGCTACTGTCCTTAATGTTTCCTCAAGACTTCCATACATTTTGCCTACATCAAGAGATATAAGCACAGTACTGACAATAATGGTTCCAATATAGAGTCGCAGCTCTTCATCAAAAATAACAGCACTGAACTGTTTTGTTAGTAACAAGTAATAACAGGTAAAATTAACCCCAAATAGAATCATAAAAACAGTTGTTACATTTTGAAGATAAGGACTATATCCTGCAAAGCTGTCGCTCTTAACACCAAATCCTCCCGTACCAGCAGTTCCGAATGCATGACAAAAAGATTCAAAAGGACTCATTCCCCCTGACATCAAAAAGATCACATCCAGCATCGTTAATGCAACATACATAACATAAAGGATCATTGCAGTTTGACGCATTTTCGGAACAATTTTTCCAACGCTTGGACCGGGGCTCTCTGCTCTCAGCAGATGAAGTGAAAATCCCCCGGATTTTTTATCTGAAGGAGCAATTGCCAATAAAAATACAAGTACTCCCATTCCACCTATCCAGTGACTGAAGCTTCGCCAGTATAATATTCCCTTTGACAGTTTCTCCACATCCGGAACTATTGACGCTCCCGTTGTCGTAAATCCCGATACCATCTCAAAAAGCGCATCAATATAGTGGGGGATTTCCCCCGAAAGATAAAAAGGCAGGCATCCAAAGGCACTCATGATTATCCATGCCAAGCCCACACACACAAAACCCTCTCTTGCGTAAAATACTCTCTTTGCGCCTCTTGAAAGTAAAAGAAGAACTGCAACCGCAGCGGCAATCGCCAATATTGATTTGCCGAAAGCCGCGGCAGCAAGCTCTTCTTTACAATAGAAACTGATCAAGAGGGCCGGCACCATAAACGCAGCTTCTATGAGCAATATTTTAGCGTTTATTCTGACAACGATCTTATAATTCATTTTCTACAATTAACTCCCTAATTTTCAAATATATCATTAAGCTGACGTATAGCTGTATCTCCTGCTTTAACAACTATGACCGAATCTCCCTTCTGAAATGAGGAATTTCCTGATGCTATTTCAATAGCTCCCTTGCCGCTTATTGCAGCAAGAAGTACATTCGGTTTAAGTCTAAGTTCTCTAAGAGGCTCTCCGCAATGCATTGTATTCTCATCAGCTATAAACTCAAGCGCTTCCGCCTGTCCATCCGCGATAGTATGCATAGTTACAGCAGCTCCTACCTGATCCTGGAAAGCACGAACATAACGCACAACCGAAGATGCTACAAGTTCTTTGGGGCAAACAGTGCTTCCAAGGCACATTATATCCAAAAGACTATTGTTTTCTCCACGTCCTATTTTGGTAATTATCTGCGGAACATTCTTTTTAGAAGCATAAAGCGAGCATACCATGTTCAATTCATCAAGACCAGTAAGAGTAATGAATGCATCGCATTCATTTATTCCTTCACGGTTCAAAACATTCTGGTTGCTTGCATCGCCATGTATTATACTCGCTTCAGGAAGCAGCTCTGAAAGCTCCCTGCAGCGAGCCTCATCACGCTCAATTATCTGGACACTTGCCCCTTGTAAAAGAAGTATCCTTGCAAGATAATACGAAATTCGTCCGCCGCCTGCAAGAAGTACTCTTCTGGCCTTTCTTGCAATTATTCCAAGATTTCTCAAAAGTATAGAAAGATTCTTGGCCGAAGCTGTAACAAAAATGCTGTCACCTTCTCTTAGAACAAAATCACCTGCCGGAATAATTGCTTTTCCATCTCTTAACACTGTGCATACCAATACCTGGCACTTAACCTTATCGGTAAGCTTATAAAGTGATATATCCTTAAGTGTGGATTGACTATCAATTCTAAGCTCAACTATTTCTATAAGTCCCTTTACGAAAGTATCTCGTTTAAGGAAACCCGGATATTTTACCAGACGTCCGATTTCTCTTGCAGCACTTTTGTCAGGATTTACCACCATAGAAAGCGCAAAGGCATTTCTCATAGAAATAGCCTGCTGTGCATACTCAGGATCTCTTATTCTTGCAACGGTATGCAATTTAGGATTTAGTGTATGCGCAGTCATGCAGCATAAAAGATTTACCTCATCCGCATTTGTCATTGCAAGCAGTAAATCTGCCGAGGCAGCATCCGCCTCCTTAAGTACTGTCATCGATGCGCAATTCCCATGAATCGCCATAACATCATAATCTTCCACGCATCTTTCGAGAACCTCAGGGTTTCTGTCAATGATCGTAAGATCATGTTCTTCTGCCACAAGCTGTCGGACGAGTGCCAATCCAACTTTTCCACATCCGGCTATTATTATAAACATCTATAATATTCTACCTTTCGAGATATATAGTTTTTCTAATATTTTTATTGTAACACTTTGACAAACATTATACAAATCAGCAGCTGCCCGCAAATTAAAGAAAACTTTTTACCGGATAAGATCCGATAAAAAGTTCTCTTTAATTGAATTTATTTCTCTTTTCAAAGCTTATATAACTGTCATGTATTTTTGTTGCATCTTCCACAGGCATTGCCTTTCCAAGAAGATTTCCCTGAACATAGTCGCAGCCACACTCCCTGATCCTATCGCAATCATCCCAGTTATCTATTCCCTCTGCAACAACCTTAAGACCAAGAGAATGAATAAGAGCTATTGTGCAGCTAATGACTTCATCTTCGTGTTCAAGATACTTGTCGATCATCGATTTATCAAGTTTTACATAATCAACATCAATATAATTAAGATAATTCAACGACGAGTAACCAGTTCCAAAATCATCCATTGACAGCGTTACACCTATCTGTCTGAGTTCTTCCACTACCTGCTTTGATGTTGCATTATCATCAATGAAAACTCCCTCTGTAATTTCTATATCCAAAAGACCGGCTTCTACATCTTCATTATCAAGAAGTCTTCTGACATACCTCGGATAATCCCTGTCCCTCATCTGCTTTGCTGAATAATTCACTGATACAGGTATTTCGGAAAGTCCCATGATCTTCCATTGCGATAAGCGCTTTATAACTTCTGAAGTAACCCATCTGTCAATCTGAATTATCAGACCTGTCTCCTCAGCTACAGGTATAAACACCGAAGGACCCATACTTTTATCCTTAAGTCTTATCAATGCCTCAAATCCGGCAATTCTTCCATATTTGAGGTCAATTTTGGGCTGATAATAAAGTTCAAAACCATTTTCATTTATAGCACGTCTTAATACAGTTTCTATTTCTTCTTTACGACTTGCTTCTTCTTTCATTTTTTCATCGAAAAATGCAAAAGAATCTTTCCCTGTAAGTTTCACTGCATTAAGTGCCAGGTCTGCATTCACGATAAGATCAGTGATAAGATTGCCATCTTTCGGATACATCGCAATGCCTGTACTGAAATTCAGATAAGAATCTTTACCATTAATGGTAAATTTTTGTTTTAATGCATTTCTTAACTTCTCAGTATAGTCTCTTACTTCTTCCTCAGTCACATCCATAATAGCGATAACAAATTCATCTCCGCCGAATCTGCCTACTGAAGCATTATATGCGCTCATCCTTTCGATTCTGTCCGCTACGAGTTTAATTATCTCATCTCCAAAATGATGCCCCATAGTATCATTGATCTTCTTAAAATCATCAATATCTGTCATCAGAAAAGCACAGCTTTCATGAAGAACAAGTTCCCCGGCAGCTCTGTCCACAAATTCCTGCCTGTTTATAAGACCCGTAGTACTATCATGCGAGACAACATATTCAAGACGCTCATATTGAGATTTCATCTTTTGCTCTGATGACAAAAGCGAATCTCTGGATCTGCTTAACTCTTTTGTTATCCGCTCGTTCTTTTTCAACATAAATATAAGTCGAAGAATCCCTGCAAAAAGTGCAAAAAATAGAAATAATGCTGCAGTCAGAATAGGAAAAAATTGTTCATTGATCAAATTCTCTTCATTAACAAAAACAGTATCTCCAGGTAAAGCAGACTTATCATAGCCAAATTTTTTAAGAACTTTTTTATCAAAGTAATAATACTGGCTTACCATATCATTTATATTTATATCCTTGACATTCTTGCTTTTGAGATATGTCTTTACAGAATTTGAAAGTCTTTTTATAACTTCTTCATGTGAGACTACAAAGCCACCTATGGCTCCATGTCCAAGCAGCCTCTCTTCTGAAGTATACACAGGTGCTCCACTCATAGAAGAGATATACTCAATTTGTTCTATATCATCCATATAACCATTTTCAGCCCTATGCATTCCATAATAAAAAACTGCTGAATCCTCAGCCTTGAGCTTGGCAACACTGCTTCCTATTTCCTTTTCCGTATAATTAGAAGAATCTATTATGTTAAACCTGATATTTGAAAAATCCTCCTGGAGATTTTCTATTCTCAATCTCACAGAAAATCCATTCATTGTATCATCTGTTATAAATACAACTCTTTTAAGATTTTTATTCAAGCCGGACGCGATTGTAATATTCTGAAAAATAGAATATTCATCATGAACCCCCTGTATAAAGGGATCTTTTTCGACCGATTTTGCCTTTTCGTCATTATTCAGTCCGTAGAATAATATAGGGATATCATTAAAGATTTGCTTTCTATATTGTTCGACAAAAGCCATTGCTTCGTCGCCCATAACTATTACAGCATCATATTTAGAAGAATTGTCGATTTTATATTTTAAACGTCTGAAAAAACTTATTGAGTTATCTTCTTTATCAAATCTGTTTGCTTCAAGAAATTCAATATCCAGTTCTGCCGGAATTTTAGAAATCTGATCTTTCAAATTTGAAATATCATCTCCTATATCAACATAATCCGGTGAATAAGAGCAAATATACAATATACGCCCTATCTTATTTATTTGCTCAGAATTCGCAGAATACACCTCTGAAACAGAACAAATTGTCAGAAACAGATTGAGCATCAAAAAGAAAATTATGCCCCTCAGTATAAATTTTCTTTTCTTAAAATCAAATATTCTCAACTTTTACCCTCTTGTTCAGCTAAGATATCTGTCCTGCGCCCTTTTTGTCAATGCAGCAAAAACAGCACATATTATAAGAAGTGCAAATGTAACTATCATTTGTGCAGACTTTGGAGACTTGCCAAGATAGTCAAACACTGCCACTGTCCCTCCGATTATTGCAAAAAGAAATCCACAGATCATATACACAGGATACATGTTTTTAATAAAACCTGCCTTATCTCTTGCTTTGTATAAATCTATATTCTTTCCGATAAGACCATTACCTTCAATTCTACCGGTCTTCTTCATCATTATTCCATTATACATTATATAAATTCCAGCTGCCAGTTCAATTAAATCGAATACAAGATTCATTCCGTACGAATCCATAAAAAACTCCTTTTTTCTTCTCCTTTTGTCATTATGTTTTTAAAATAATACCATATTTGTAAAGATTATGCTATCAAACATTTGATTTTTATTATAAAATATAATAAAGTTATTTTTCAAATTCAGTCTATTTTTCAACATACTGACTAATTTTCATGCTTTTTTTCATAATAATATTTACAATATTTTCGTGATTTATTCGCATATTTCTTCTATGAATCAGTATATTTGCACTAAAATCTTATTGATTCATTGCATATCTCTACCAATAAAAAAAACAATTAAGGAGGTTCTCTTAAATGCGATTAGACGACTTAAAGGTTTTAATTTGTGATGATTCACTTCTTGCGCGTAAAAATCTGCGCGATGGTCTCAGTAAAATCGGATGCAAGAATATCACAGAAGTAAAAGATGGCCAGGCCGCAGTTGACTATTACAAAAATAATACTGTTGACGTTGTTTTTCTGGATATAGTAATGCCTGTGAAGGATGGTATTACTGCAGCCGGAGAGATATGCACTCTTGACACCAACGCCTATGTAATAATGGTTTCATCCGTTGGAACCCAGATTCATTTACGTGAAGCGATCAAAGCCGGCGCGAAAGATTTTCTTCAGAAGCCTGCTACCCCTGAGCAGATAAAGGAGGCTCTCTCCCATGTAATCGGGGGTGATGACTAATGTCAAAAAAGGAGCTTTACTTTGATGAACTATTACAAAGCCTCCATTTATTCATTGACAAGTCTTTCACTTACAATTCCGAAACCATATCCGATTTTTTTCCGGAAGAATGCTGTGTTTTTCAGGATATCACAGGTGAATATACCGGTATCACAGCAGTCAGCTGTACTAATGAAACAGCCAGTAAAATATCAGCAAAATATTCCGGTATAGATA
Organism: Lachnospiraceae bacterium; assembly: GCA_024682575.1. Classification (GTDB taxonomy): domain Bacteria; phylum Bacillota; class Clostridia; order Lachnospirales; family Lachnospiraceae; genus NK4A144. The sequence continues at coordinate 25,941 of JAIKZC010000224.1, forward strand.
TCGATGAGTGTAAGGGTATTTATGATGAAATTCTTTCAGATTTTCTAAACCTTCACAACGGGCGCTTTATAGTAGAACTGTCAAACACTTATAAGACAGAATGCTCTCTTTCCCCACCTTTATTCAAAGGTGAGACCGAGAATAAGCAGCTTCATCACACTGTATATATCAGAAGTTATAATTCTGATTACGGCACGATAAATTTTTTACTTGCAGAAACATGATCAAAAAGTAAAAAACCTTTTTGAACCTGAAATTTAAGGTTCAAAAAGGTTTTTTTATTATTTCAGAAAATTCTCAACAACAGATATCATTTCTTCCTTAGAGCATGTTGTTTTATGCTTTATATCTGCATTCCTTATTTCTTTTATTGCATCCGGCAATTCAAGGTTTGCTTTTGCTGCAAGTTCATCGATAAGATCAAAATCATCAGTATCTGCATACTTGCTGTCCACTGCAGACATTACACTCTTTGCAAATTTGAACGGGCTTGCTGTTGATGCAATTACCGTTACCGTTTCATCTCCTGTATCCTTCAGGTATTGATCATATGCACTTCCGGCAACAGCAGTGTGAGTATCAATTATATATCCGGTATCTTCGTAAAGACTATGGATTTTTGCTGCTGTATCAGCCTCAGATGCATAAAAACCTCTGAAATCTCCCAGATTTTTCTTCATCTCTTCTGTAATTTCATATTCACCTGTCTCTGAAAGCTTTTCCATAAATCCTTTTGTAGCTAAAGGATCATTTCCGGATATATGGTAGATAAGCCTCTCCAGATTGCTTGAGATCAGTATGTCCATTGAAGGAGATGATGTAAGGATAAACTCTCTCTTTCTGTCATATACGCCATCCTTAAAGAAATCAAAAAGGACTTTATTCTCATTCGATGCACAAATAAGCTTATTTACAGGCAGACCCATATTCTTCGCATAGTAAGCCGCAAGGATATTTCCAAAGTTGCCCGTAGGAACCACAACATTTATCTTCTCACCATCTGAGATCTTCTCATTTGCAAGCAGCCTTGTGTAAGCATATACATAATAAACTATCTGCGGTACAAGTCTTCCTATGTTGATAGAATTTGCACTCGAGAACTGGAAACCCTTTTCTCCGATCTTACGTCCAAATTCCTCGTCCCCAAAGATTTTCTTTACAGCTGTCTGGCAGTCATCAAAGTTTCCATCAACGCCGACAACAAGGGTATTTTTTCCTTTTTCAGTAACCATTTGAAGCTTCTGTACCGGGCTGACTCCATCCTTAGGATAAAAAACTATTATCCTTGTGCCATCTACATCTGCGAAGCCTGCAAGAGCAGCTTTTCCTGTATCTCCGGATGTAGCCGTAAGTATAACGATATCATTTTTAATATTATTTTTCCGCGCTGATGTGATCATAAGATGAGGAAGGATAGAAAGTGCCATATCCTTAAATGCAATTGTTTTACCGTGAAAAAGTTCAAGGTAATAAGCGCCATCTGCATATGTAAGCGGTGCGATCTCGGGGCAGTCAAATTTCTCGTCATAAGCATTTTCAATACAGTTCTTAAGTTCTTCCTCTGTAAAATCAGTAATGAACTCTTTCATAACTTCATAGGCAACGCCCTTATAATCAAGCTCTGCAAGTTCTGAAAGACTCTTTTTAAGCTCCGGAATCCTCTCCGGAACAAAAAGACCTCCATCATCACACAGTCCTTTAAGAATAGCCTTGCTTGCAGTAGTTTTTACACTTCCGTCTCTTGTGCTGCTATAAATCAAATCCATTACTGCCTCCTCTGATATAAAATAGGTTTTAAATAATTCATGCCCCTCATTTTCTATATGATCTACAAAACTTTTTTCATAATAACACAGAGCTCTAAACAGCGCAAGTATCGCTTTTAATGGCTGATAGAAATAAAAAAAGAAAGTACCATAAGATACTTTCTTCATAGATTCATAGATTCATATATGATCAAACATAAAATGCATGATTTCCTACACGGTTAACTATATTTCTTGAACCCCATTTTGAACTGGAAGAACGCTTGAAATAAAGTGCTCCGCCTGAATAATCAATTCCTGAAAGTGCCGCATTTACAGCATCCATTGTCTCAACACTGGGTACTGCCAATGCATAAGATCCATTTCTTACAGGCCCAAACTGTCCCGGCTGTCTTATTACATCCTCAACTGTTGAAGGGAAAGAAGGATTGTTGATCCTGTTCATGATAACATTTGCAACAGCAATTTTACCCTGAACCGGTTCGCTTCCTGCCTCAGCCTGTACTATCTTGCAAAGCGCAACATAATCAGCATTTCCAAGCATAGCTGAAGCTGCTGTATCTACAGACTCTGTAGCTGCTGCTTCCTCTGCTGCCGCCTGCGCTGCTGCTTCCTCTGCTGCCGCCTGTGCTGCTGCTTCCTCTGCTGCCTTAGCTGCTTCTTCTGCTGCTGCCTTAGCTGCTTCTTCTGCTGCTGCCTGCGCTGCTTCTTCTGCTGCCTTTTTCGCCTCTTCTTCAGCTTTTGCAGCCTCTTCTGCTGCTCTTGCTTCTTCTTCAGCTTTCGCTGCTTCCTCTGCTGCTTTTTCTGCTTCCTCTGATTCAGCCGAATTCTCTGTTGATTCCTCTGATTCTGCATCATTTTCTGCATTTTCTTCAGTAGTTACTTCGCTTACTGAAAAATCTGCTGTCTCCTGACTATCAGCCTCAGCTGTTTCCTCTGATGACTCCGCTTCTGCCTGAGCATCCTCAGCTGCTTCAGCTTCCTGATTATCAGCCTCAGAATCCTCTGTTGAAGAAGAGTCCTCTTCTGTATCATCTTCTTCAGCTGCTGATGAAAGTACATTTTCAGCACCGGCTTCAAGAACAATTTCACTGTCATCATCGTCTTCAATTATGCTGTCTGAAAGAACGATAGAAGCTCCGCTGCCTTCCATCAGGTTTTCGATTGTCACTCCTGCACCTGATCCAGCCTCTGTGGTCTCTGCGTAATTCTCAGCTGCAAGAACTGTTGTCTGTCCTGCCGATGCTATCACACAGGCTGCTGCAGCACAAATTCCCGCTGCACCAAGCACATTTTTGAGTTTCTTTTCATTTGCTAACATAAAACCTCACAATGAAGTATGAACATTTTATAATGCTCATCTTCTTAAATAAAATTGCACTCTGCCGTCTGACTGCAAAGCTGCATTTGATTGACTGTTTTCGTGACTAAAAAATTACCGTTTAGCACGAAACTTTTATTAGTATAACAAAAAAAATTCTTTTTGTTAAGGAAATATTACATTGTTTTATAAATTTTGTGGCACATGTTAGGTTTTTGCGTGTTTTTTATCAAAAAATTCTGCCGATTTTACTAATTTGATAAAAATTATGTTAATTAATTGTTTTGTGTCTTTTTTACAGTAAAATTGTTTCCAATATTATAAACAACATGTTAAAATAATGCTGAAGAGCTATAAATAAGCATTTATGCTTTTTGTATATTTTTCATAATATTTTTTGACATCTATAATGGAGTATTCATATGAATGGCATATTTACTGCTAAGAAAAAAGACGGAAGTTTATATTACAGAGCCTCAATAACTTTCAGAAATAAACATATAAGTCTCGGATCAAAGGATACAGAGCCACGTGCAAGGCGCCTTTATAATGAAGCTTCCCGTATACTATATTCTGACCTGTCCATAGAAGACTATATAATCACCTCTGCATTAGCCTTCTCCACCTGGATAATACTTATTAATTTCAGGGACAATGGAGTCTATTTCAGAAATCCTATATATTTAAAGAAAAATTTATTTTTATATTACATTTCTGAGAATATTGTTTTTAAATTCGACAAAGATGACCTCTTTTATTACTCAGAACATGCAATTCAATGTCGAGGCGGTCACTATTTCTGCGAAGATTATGGAAGCCAAATTAATCTCAAGTCACGTTACGGTATACGTCCCTTTGCTGTCGAAAACAGAGATTACCGATTTCTTAATGGAGATAATACCGATTTTAGATATGAAAATATTGAAATTATCAATCCTTATCACGGTGTTGAACGTGATGACCGCAAATTTCCTGTCAGATATAAAGCACACATTCATATAAGAAGCAATTATTCACTTGGCAGTTATCCCGATGCTGAAACAGCAGCCATTGCTGTAAATAAGGCTATTGATATGCTTTCAAAAACTGATTTAAAAAAGAAAGGAATGCAGTCAAATTTTATTGATAATTTAACTGCATCCCATTATGCCGATATTTATTCTTCTATCGAATTTCCAAAACGCTTTTTAGAACTGATCAATGATCATTTGCTTGAATAATCTATAAATGATATATCAAGGTTCACAGCACCGTTTATTCCTTCGACAGTTCCTGTCTTTGAATACTGCCAGATAGAGTACTTGTATGGAAATACACTATATTCATCCGTATCAAAAAGCCACCAGTCATACTGTTCTATCATGCTCATATCAAAATGACTGGCAAACTGCTTTTTACTTGCAGCTATCATAGGCGTGTATCCATACATAGTCACCATATTGCAGAACGCCTGTGCAATGGACGATAACTCATACGGGGAAAGGTTCTCTGTCCTGTAGCTGTCCCCTATGACTGCCTCACTGTCAAAAACAATAGGATATTCAACTTTGTTCTTGCCTATTGATCCTATACAATAATTTGCCTCTTCTATAGCCTCTTCCGGCGTGATCGCCTGTGAATAAAAATATATTCCAACTCTGATCCCGTTTTCTGAGCATCCATTCAGGTTATCGTAAAACTTATCATCCACAATAACCTGTCCGCGGCTGTAACCTCTTGATCCCATTCGAATCATAGCAAAATCGACACCACTGTCAGCTACTGCCTTCCAGTCTATATCTCCCTGGTATTTCGAAACATCTATGCCGGTGAAGGAAGTTTTCTTGTCGTTAAGTGCATACTCCTTAAACTCACCGTTCATACGGAATCCTTCCTCATACAAACTGCTCTTTTTTATTTCACTTATGACAGGAACAAAATCCGCCTCTCCATCAATGAGCTCGTTCTGATCAAAGAAATTTCCCGATAAGCTGTTTCTTGAAACAGCCTGTGCCGATTCATCTCCGACTGCATCTATTTCATTTTCTGATGGGCTTTCTACATTTTCATCCGCTTTATTTACTGATACCAGATCATCCTTTACTTCTCCCCTGGAAGCAGGACTTACTGTAACTGAATCCGGCTCATCTTTATCATACATATGCCAGAAATTCAATTCGTCACTTGTCCTGGTTTCTCCATCAGCAAGACTTTCCCACTCAACCTCTTCAGTCTTTTCAGCATTTACTGCTGCCTCTGTCGAGATGACCTCTGTATTTTCTGCCTTGTGACTCGGCCTGCGGTTTGCCAGTACCGTCGCAATGATAACAAAAAATACTGCTCCAAGCGCTGCCATTGTTGCCAGCGCAAGCTTAACACCCGAACTTATCCCCTTTTTTTTGTCGGATTTACGTTTATGAAGCATTGACATAGCATTTCCCCCTTTTTACTCTCCAATGTAAAACGCTTATTCCATGCCGTACTCATTAATTGTTGTATTATCGTCTGCTATAAAGATTGCTCCTATTTTTTCCTCTTTAATTCCCTTTAAGAGCTCAACTGCTTTATCATAACCTAATATAAAGCAGCTCGTACTCAATGCATCTCCATCAACGGATTTATCTGATATGATCGTTATTCCTGAAAGTCCTCCATCTGCAGGATAACCGGTCTTGGGGTCAAGTATATGATAATATAATCTGCCGTTTTCTATAAAATACCGTTCATACGAGCCTGAACTTACAACTGATTTATCATTTGCTTCCACTGCCGTTGCCATATCAGATTCATCTGCAAAGGGTTTTCTTATACCTATTTTAAACGGTCTTTTTTCCGTAGATTCGCCTATGGTAAGTACATTTCCACCCAAGTTTATTATAGCACTCTTTACGCCTTTAGACACGATATATTCTTTCATTTTATCTGCGATATATCCCTTTCCTATGGCACCCGGATCGATCATGGCCTCGCTGTCTAAAAGCGTTACTGTATTTTTTTCTTCATCTATGGATATATTTTTGTAATTAACGTGTTTTAATGCTTCTTTAATATCTGCTTCATCAGGAACTGAAGGATTCTCTCCCGTAAAATCCCACATCTTGGATATCGGATATATTGTAATGTCAAATGCTCCATTTGTAAGATCCCCATATTTTATCGATGTCTTTATCAGCTCTATCGTATCCTCGCTTACTTCGACAGTTTCTCCATCTGCTTCATTTATTCTATAAACATCAGAACCCTCAACTGTAGCAGAAAAAAGGTTCTCATATTCTTTTCCAAGTTTAAATGCATCCTCTATAATTGAAGGGTCATTTTTATCATAGAGAGTTATATAGCATACCGTATCCAGCATAAATTCTGTTTTGCTCACCGGCTCTGTTTTTGCCGCACAGCCCGCAAATAAAAAAAGACCGGCTGCAGCAATTACGACCGATCCTAACCAACACTTAAACTTTTTCATCATAAACTCCTCATTTTCCGATTATTAACGCAGTTGTCATAACAGAGGATCCAACAGCAGATGTCTGCCATTGAATCCCCATTATTTTAATTATTATTTGGCTGCTGCCTCTTTCTTTGCTGCAGGAGCCTTTGGCTGCGGTATCGGCTGTCCATCAAGACGGTGGATCACCTTCTTAGGACATTTCATTGCACACATACCGCAATTCTTACATTTATCATAATCGATATGGGCAATATTATCAACCACATGTATAGCATCAAATTTACAAGTCTTCTCACAAATTCCACATCCGATACAGCCTGAAGCACAAACTTCCATTACCTGCTTGCCCTTTTCTTTGGACGAACATGCAACAGCATACTTATTGCTCTTTGGCTTAAGCTCTATCAAATGCTTCGGACAATTGGATACGCACTGACCACAGGCAACACATTTTTCAGGATCTACCTGTGCGATACCATCTATGATATGTATGGCATCAAACTGACATACCCTTACGCAGGTTCCACCACCAAGGCAGCCATATGTGCAGGCCTTCGGACCTCCGCCCTGGATCTGCGCAAGCAGCTTACAATCCATCTGACCTGTATAATTCATCTGGCTTTTAGCCTTATCACAGGTTCCTGAGCATTTAACAAAAGCAACTTTAGGAGCCTCAGCTGAAACCGACTGTCCCATTATTTCCGCAATTTTTGCAGCACAATCTGCACCGCCTACGGGACACGAATCTACTTTTGCAATCCCTTCTACGATCGCATGAGCGTTAGCTGCACATCCTGCATATCCGCAGCCACCGCAGTTAGCTCCTGGAAGAACGCCTATAATAGCTGTTTCTCTCTCATCAACTTCAACAGCAAACTTTTTACCGGCGATTCCCAGAAAGATACCTATTATTAATCCGACAGCAGCAACACATACAGCCGCCATAATAATTTCTGACATAGATTTCTCACCTTTCCTTTCGCCTTATTTAAGTCCTGCAAATCCACAGAATGCAATAGCCATAAGACTTGCTATGAACATTGTAAAGGGCATTCCCTTTACCGGCTTTGCAACGTCATTGTACTCCATTTTTTCACGAAGACCGGCCATGATCACAAGTGAAAGAGCAAAACCACATGCAGTAGCAAATCCGTTCACAACACTCTGAATAAAATTAAATCCATTCTGCACATTAAGAAGAACTACACCAAGAACTGCACAGTTTGTGGTTATAAGGGGAAGATATACTCCCAATGCCTTATAAAGTGATGGTGAAGATTTCTTCAAAAACATCTCTACTAACTGAACCAGAGCCGCAATAACAAGGATAAAAACGATAGTATTGAGATATTCCAGATTAAAAGGTAAAAGTACAAACTGATAAATAACTGCTGCAACAGCAGAAGCAATCGTTATAACAAATACAACCGCTCCGCCCATTCCGGCTGCTGTCGTAACCTTATTTGATACGCCAAGGAAAGGACATATTCCAAGGAACTGGCTCAATACAACGTTATTGATCAGTATTGAAAAAACAAGTATATAAATTAATGTTGATGAACTGTTCATTTCTTAGCCTCTCCTTCCTTCTTAAATTCAGCTTCATATTTCTGGAACTTTCCTGAGCAGCTTCCGACAAAAGCACATCCGGAACACTGTGCACCGGGCTCGTCAGTATGCTCTACAGGAAGTCTTGTTCCCTTCTTCGCCTCGATGTGGTTTATTATATTGGCACGGATAACGATTAATGTTGCCAATACCATGAACGCACCCGGAGCCATTACAAATATTGAAGGCATATAATCAGGAAGGTTTCCTATTGTATGTCCAAAAACTGCACCGGAACCGATAAATTCACGGATGAATCCTATTATAGTGATCGAAATGGTAAAACCAAGTCCCATTCCGATACCATCAAATAAAGATGCAACAGGTGAATTTTTTGAAGCATATGCTTCTGCACGACCGAAAATAATACAGTTAACAACGATCAGCGGAATATAGATTCCAAGCTGCTCATAAAGAGCCGGCGTATATGCTTCCATAAGCATGTCTACCATTGTTACAAATGATGCTATTACCACAATGAAAGCAGGAATTCTGACTTCATCGGGAATAACCTTTCTCAAAAGAGAAATAAACAGGTTTGACATTGCAAGAACTGCTGTAGTGGAAAGTCCCATGCCGATTCCGTTCATTGCTGAAGTTGTAACAGCAAGTGTAGGACACATACCAAGAATGATAACCAGCGTCGGGTTTTCCTTTATAATGCCGTTAAATAGTCTCTCTACAGGTGTATTTGGCTTCATTATTGTGTACCTCCCGCTAAATTATTTGTATAATACTGCAATGCGGCGTTGATACCGTTTGTCATGCAACGTGACGTAAATGTTGCACTTGTGATAGCCGTAACATTATCTCCGAGAGCAAATGCCGTATCTGTACTCTGTCCCAAGAACTGATTTATAAAATCAGGTTCTGTCTGAGCCTTCATTCCAAGTCCGGGTGTTTCGGAAATTGCGGTGATCGAAATATTTTCAATGGTTCCATCATTTTTGATACCTACGGAAAATTCTATATCTCCGCCGTATCCTCCGTGGGAAACCACATTCACAACATATCCTGCTGCGGCACCTGATGCATCCTCAGCACTGAGTACTGAAGATATCTGGGCGTTATGATCAGCATCATCATAAGCTTCTATTCCCATATCTGTGAAATTTGAAGCCTCTGATATTACTGCGCTGTATGCCTCATTTAATGCCTTCTGTTTCTGTGCTGCTATAGGACCTGCCGTAACCTGGTGAACCAGTCCGAGTGCAAGACCTGAAACAAGCGCAAATACAGTAATTATAATAGTATTCTTTACTTCCTTACTCATTATGCCCTACCCCCTTTCTCCGGCTTTACATAGCCAAAGCATTTAAGAGGTGCTGCTCTTTCGATAAGCGGAACAAGAAGGTTAGATACGATTATTGCATAGGATACTCCTTCTGCTCCGGATGAGAATACACGGAACACGCCTGTAAGAATACCGAGAATTATTCCATATATTATCCTGCCCTTCGTGGTGATCGGACTCGTAACATAATCTGTAGCCATGAAAAATGCTCCAAGCATAAGTCCGCCGCCGGCAAGTTCAGCTGTAAGGTAAGCCGGATCTGCACCATGTCCGCCGAATAATACCCAGAAAAGAGCAAATGTTACGATATAAGTTCCGGGAATAGTAAGATCGATTATTCCAAATGCAAGCAAAATACATGCACCAATAACAATGGCGATAACACTGGTCTCACCTATTGTTCCCATTTCATTTCCCCAGACCATTGCAGATGCATCAAATCCTGCTCCATTCTTTAATGATGCAAGATATGTTGCTCCTGAAACGCTGTCATAAGCAAAATCTGCCATCTTACCTGCAAATGAAATAAGGAGGAAACATCTTGCTCCAAGTGCCGGATTCATAAAATTCTGTCCAAGCCCGCCAAAAAGATTCTTTACTACGATTATCGCAAAGAAAGAACCCATAACGCAGATCCAGATCGGAATCCTGGGTGGCATGTTAAGAGCCAGAAGAAGTCCGGTAACTACTGCCGAAAGATCCTCTATAGTGCTCTTTTTCTTCATGAATTTATTCCAGAGGAATTCCCATATAACTGCTGTACCTGTAGTTATAAGAACTACCGCCAGTGAATAAAGTCCAAAATGATAAACTCCGTATCCTGTAGCAGGAAGGAGCGCAATGATCACCAAAAGCATTATCATACGTGTGGTGATCCTATCCCTGACATGAGGATTTGAAGATACATTCAAAAGTTTCTTCTCTTCAGCCATTATCTGTCACCACCTTTCGCTTCAGCTTTTGCTTTTGCTTCTTCTTTAGCTTTTGCAATAGCAAGTCTCTTCATACCCTTAATAGCCTGTGCAAGCTGACGTTTTGCAGGGCAGACATAAGTACATGAACCACATTCTATGCACTCAGTTCCGAAAAGCTGATTAAATTTTTCATAATTTTCATGCTCTCCGTAGGTTGCGAGCTGTGATGGAATAAGTCTTTCAGGACAGGCTTCAACACAACGTCCGCAGTTGATGCAGGCAGTCTCCTCTGCATGAATAGCATCATCCTTAAGAAGGCAGAGCATAGCTGATGAAGTTTTTGTTACAGGTGTCTCTGTATCAAAAACTGAAAATCCCATCATCGGTCCGCCGGAAACTATCTGTTCAGGCTCAGCCTTAAATCCGCCTGCCTCTTCAATAAGCTCGTTAAAGCTCATTCCCATAGGTACTAGGAAATTTCTGGGATCGTTTATGGCATCTCCCGTAATGGTAACTATTCTTTTGTAAGTGGGTTTATTCTCCCTGACAGCGCGATTAATTGCCACAAGCGTTTCGCAGTTATCTACGATACAGCCTGCGTCTGCAGGAAGCATTTTTGAATTGATCGCGCGTTTTGTACACGCATAAATAAGCTGACGCTCACCACCCTGAGGATATTTTGTCTTCAGTGCGTAGACTTCTATCCTTGATTCATTGGCTGCAAGCTTCTTCAGACTTTCGATCGCATCCGGTTTATTATCCTCGATCGCAATGATTCCCTTTGCCTTAGGAAAAATCTTAAGGACGCAATTCATTCCTCCGATTATAAGCTCCGGATTCTCGATCATCCGTCTGTAATCAGATGTCAGATACGGCTCACATTCAGCACAATTTGCTATTACGTAGTCGATCTTTTCAGGATTCTTGGGTGAAAGTTTTACTGCTGTGGGGAAACCTGCGCCTCCCATTCCGACTACTCCGGCATTTCTGACAGCATTTACTATCTCTTCACCGGACATTTCCTCAAAATTCTTTGCCGGAGCAGCTTCAGCCTCTTCATATTTGCCGTCATTTTCTATAACAATGGAATTTACCATTGCTCCCGTAGGAACACGATGCGGCTCTATTGCCTTTACTGTTCCGCTAACGGAAGAGAAAATATTAGCCGATACAAATCCGCTCGCTTCAGCAATAAGCTGTCCTGCCTTTACACTGTCGCCTACCGCAACAACAGCTTTAGCCGGAGCTCCGATGTGCTGTGAAAGCGGAAATACCAATAATCCCTTTGGCAGCACTTCTTTTACTGGCTTATCCTTTGACAGCGATTTACCGTCAAAAGGATGAATGCCTCCACTAAAAGTAAACTGTGACATTCTCAGACCCTCTTTCTCTATTAAATTTTTGTTGTCAGTTTCTTAAAAGACTGAATATATGTTGCACACCACACATCAGCCCGGCAATATGCTATAATGAAAAATGTGCCACTGTATCACATTTTTTAACATCATAACAATTGACTAAAACAGACAAGAATATAATAACAAATATGGAAATAATTAACAATGATTTAAATCTAACTGAGAAAAATTATCTTGAAATAATCGAGGATTTTCAGCCTGCCGATTTATATA
>JAIKZC010000248.1 GCA_024682575.1 Lachnospiraceae bacterium
GCCCTCTGCGATCCATTCCGCTGCCTGCTTTGTATTTCCTGTTTTTGAATCATATACAACTGTAAGTTTCATCTTCTACTACTCCCTAATACATTTATTTCTTAGAATTTATTATAACAAAATTCAGCGCAAATCTACACCGTCATTTAAGTGTAATTTACGCTGAATTCTTAAAGGGTTATTTTAGGTTTTAGAAACCTGAGGGGGGAGTTTTATATGTTAAAAGTAATACTCTGGTATTACTCAACATATCGTTTTGATCTGCGGAAATCCGCATTTATTTGGCGTAACAGATGTCGACCTGTACATCATCGCCGTTTTCAACAAAGTGAAGGAACTGCATGTGATTATCTGCATCTTTTGTTCCGTCATCATTTGTTGTGACTGTCCAGTAATGGATCGCTGCCCAATCCTCTGAAACAAGAATGTTATTAATACGTACTTTTTTTGTATCAGCTGTCTGATCCTTCATTACAGCCTTGTAATCATCCATTGAGATGTCTTCACCGAGATAGTTCAAAGATGCATCATCTGTATAGAAAGTCTCTGACCATTTTTCCCATTCATCGTATCCCTGATTGAATTTATCGGTATCCTCGAGGATCGCAGTTTTCATCTTTTCACCAAGTTCGGTATCTATAGTTGTCGGATAAACTACCGGATATTTTTCCTCTAAGTCATCAGTATCTTTGAGCTCTGTAGACATAAGTTCATTCATGAACTCTTCCTGTGCCTTCTGTTCTTCCTCTGTCTGGAAATGCATTGTACCGGCATAGCTTTCATTTTTTACGCCGCCCCAGCCTTCATCAACTTTTGCTCCGAGTTCGCCATAGTCTCCGAACTTTGCAAATTCCATCGTTGTTCCGGGCTTCGCTTCACCTGTCTCTCTATCTATATTTACAATGTCATACTGAATAGCCATCCAGTCATCTACGAGTACCATATTTTTGAAAGTACCCATCTGAATATCCAGCTTCTTTAATGACACATCCATCGCCTGCTGGTATTCTTTAAGTGTAAGTTTTACACCGTTTACATTGTAGATCGAGTCATCATGATAAAGGACTTCGCCCCAGTGCTCCCAGGCATCATATCCCATATTCCATCTGTTAAATCCGTTGAGCATTCTGTTCTGTATTTTTGCAGAAAGCTCTGTTGCCGCAGGAGTCTGATGCTCTATCGGGAATTTCTTCAAAAGCTCATCTGTCGGAACGTTGTACTCCGGATCAAGCTCTATTACGTAGTCTTCAGATTCCGGATCAGTCGATGCAGCAGATGCTGTTTCTTCTGATGATGCTTCCTCGGATGATGCTGTTGACCCTGCCGAAGCTTCCTCAACCGCTGCCGTACTCATTTCTGTATCCTTTGAAGATGTATTTCTATTTCCACATCCTATCATAGCCATTGAAAGTGATAATATAATTGCTAATGCTAAAGCTCTTTTCTTCATTCTTCCACCTCATATTATCTGAAAAATTTTTTAAGTTCTTTTGTATTTCTGATTTACAAGTAAGATAATACAGTGCTTTTATTAGCGAATTATTTGTCAATTGTTAGAGAATTGTTAGCAAATAGAATTAGGTAAAAAAATATTAAAGACAGAACCCTCTCCCGGACTGCTCTGAACCTCTATTTTTCCATTCAGAAGTGTAATGATTTTTTTAACCATAGCAAGTCCCAGGCCATTTCCCTTTGCTGAATGAGATTTATCAGCCTGATAAAACTTATCAAAAATGTGCTTTACAGCCCTTTCATCCATACCGCAGCCATTATCCTTTACAGATATCCTTGTATTTGATTCATCCTGACTTAAAGAAATCTCGATCTTACCTGAATACTCTGTAAATTTGATCGCATTTGATAAAATATTTCTGAAAGCTATTTCTAAAAGACCTTCATCGGATACGATTTTAATTTTTTCAGGCACATCCAGTTCCAGATCTATGTTTTTTTCATCCATAAGCATGTCAAACGAAAGTATACTCTGTACCAGAGACTCGCTCAGATCAAACTCCAGATTCTTTGCCTCTATCTGATCATTATCAAGTTTACTTATCTGCAATATATTAGTGATCAATTCTGAAAGGTCCCGTGATGCCGAAGTTATTTTTTCAGCATACTCTATTCTTTCCTCATCGCTTGTTTTTTTGTCTTTCATCAACGCTGCATAATTTGAAATTACAGCGATCGGAGTTTTTAATTCATGGGAGATATTTGATACGAAACTTGTCTTCAGCATTTCGGTGGAAGCAAGTTCCTCCACCATGCTGTTAAAGTCTTCATAAAGAACGTCGATCTCATCGACTTTGCCGTCTTTTCTGTGAGGCTCAAGTTTAACGGAATAATTTCCCCGAGCCACCTCGCGTGCAGCATCGGCAAGATTTAATACGGGAAGGGTGCTGTTTTTATACCTGAAGTAAGAGCTGGCTAAAGCTATGCATACAGAAAAAACAGCTATAAGTGCTGATATTGAGCCTACCAGAAAAAATCCGTTTTCCGGTGTAAAGCTGATATTATCCTCGATTCTCAAAAGCAGCCAGGAATAAATAATTATGGCTGCTGCAATTATTACGGTTTCCTTATGCGTTACTATGCTGGCGTTTATCCTCGGATCCGTTTTTTTCATAATATCACTCCTTTATATCCTATCCCTCTTACCGTTGCTATCTTAAAAGCACTGCAATTTTCAACTTTTGAGCGGATATTTGTAATGAAAACATCTATTGACCTGGGGCCGCTTTCATTATCCATTCCCCCCAGCTCTTCGAGCAGCTGATTTCTGGAAAAAGCTTTATTTGGATAGGATAAAAGCTTAAAAAGGAGCTTAAATTCTTTTACTGTGAAGGGGATTTCTTCTCCTTTCTGAGTTACGGTCATCGCAGACTCATCCATTTCAAAATCCCCTATCACCAGTTTTTCTTTATTTGTTATATTACTTCTTCTGAGTATAGCCTCTATGCGGAGCAGTAGCTCATCTAAATTTATAGGCTTGGTCATATAGTCATCTATACCTATGCGAAATCCCAATTCCTTAGAGGCAAAATCGTCTTTGGCAGTCATAAATATTATAGGGATCTTCGGATTATCCTCCCGGACTGTTTTTGCAAATTCAAAGCCATCCACCCCCGGCATCATTATATCCGAAATTATCAGATCAATATTCTGTTCATAGAGAACATCATAAGCATCCATTGCATTTGTACAGCCTATCGC
>JAIKZC010000257.1 GCA_024682575.1 Lachnospiraceae bacterium
GGTTCATGCTTTGATGTAGGTTAAATAAATACGGTTGACAAATCGTTAAACTGAATTTATCATAGAAAAACAGGCAGGTCTGGTGATAGCCGGTAAGACTTTATGGTCTTACGGGAGGAAAGTCCGGGCTTCGCAGGGCAGGATGCCGGCTAACGGCCGGCCGGGGTAACCCGCGGGAAAGCGCAACAGAAAATATACAGCCGATGGAGGGTAACCTCACAGGTAATGGCGAAATGGCGGTGTAAGAGACCACCGGGTTTATGGTAACATGAACCGCATTGCAAGCCCCATCCGAAGCAAGATCAAACAGAAAGCTACAGATTAGCCCGATCTGCTTTCAGGTAGATCGCTCGAGACTGTCGGCAACGGCAGTCCTAGATAGATTATCACCTAATACATAACCCGGCTTATAAGCCTGCCTGTAAAAATGAAATTACTGACTAAAGAAACACTTTTTGATGCAGATATTATATCCTGTGCCGAAAAGTGTTTTTGCAAATATGGAAATCATATAACACGGACCTTCGGAGGTAGAAGATGAACGAATACTTAAATCAAGTCGGAAAGAAGGCAAAGGCTGCATCAGTAAAGATGGCTGTAATGTCCGGAGAAGACAAAAACAAGGGATTAAGAGCAGCTGCTGCAGCACTGGTTGAAAAAGCGGATTATATCTTAAGCGAAAATGCAAAAGATGTAATGGCTGCAAGAAACAAGGTATCAAAGGCAATGCTCGACAGGCTCTCGCTTGATGAGAAAAGAATAAAGGGCATGGCAGAGGGCTTAAATCAGGTAGCTGATCTGGAGGATCCCGTAGATTCGCTTATTGAGACCATAACCCGTCCAAACGGACTTCAGATTGAGAAAAGAAGAGTTCCCCTGGGGGTTATAGCGATCATATATGAATCCAGACCAAATGTTACAGCCGATTCCTTCGCTCTTTGCTTCAAATCAGGAAATGCGGTTATCTTAAGGGGTGGATCAGACGCCATAAATTCCAATCTTGCCATTGCGAAGGTAATCCGTGAAGCACTTAAAAATGCAGGACTCACAGAAGATGCCGTACAGGTTCTTGAAGATACCACACATGAGACAGCAAACGAGCTTATGAAGCTTAAAAACTATGTTGATCTCCTTATCCCACGCGGAGGAGCCGGACTTATCAGATCGGTAGTGGAGAACAGCACTGTTCCTGTTATAGAGACAGGACTTGGAAATTGTCATATTTATATTGATGAGACAGCTAACGAAGAAATGGCAGTAAAGATCATAGAGAATGCAAAGACCCAGAGAATGGGTGTCTGCAATGCAGTAGAGTCACTCGTGATACATTCCGCAGTTGAAAAGAGTGTCTTGAAGAAAATTTATGATAGTCTTTCTGCAAAGAGCGTAACCATAAGAGGTGATGAGAGAGCTAAGGAAGCAATAGCTGAAATCGAGGATGCAACAGAGGAAGATTTTGCGACTGAATACCTTGGTCCTTTTATTTCCGTAAAGACAGTTGACTCCGTAGATGAGGCAATAGAGCATATAAACCGCTATACAACACACCACAGCGAGGCGATCATTACTGAGAACAAGGCTAATGCTGACAAATTCTTAAGAGAAGTAGATGCGGCAGCGGTATACGTAAATGCTTCGACAAGATTTACAGATGGCTTTGAGTTTGGATTCGGAGCAGAGATCGGGATCAGCACTCAGAAATTCCATGCCCGCGGACCTATGGGATTAGAGGCTCTGACATCTTATAAATACGAGATCAGAGGAAATGGTCAGATAAGAGAGTTATAAATATATGCTTGCCTTTTGCGCGTTGAAGTAATAAAATAAATAAAGCGTATGTTTGAACTAAAATTCAAACATTCTATATCAAATGAAAGGAAGTAAACAACAATGGCAAAAAAAGACATTGACTGGGAAAACATCGGCTTTGGCTATATGAAGACCGACAATCGTTATGTTTCAAATTTTAAGGATGGCAAATGGGATGACGGTGCCATTACAGGAGACGATAAGGTCGTCATTAGTGAGTGTGCAGGTGTGCTTCAGTATTCACAGTCATGCTTTGAAGGTCTTAAGGCCTATACAACAGAAGATGGAAGAGTAGTTTGCTTCCGTCCTGATTTAAATGAAGCAAGAATGCATGATTCATGTCTGAGACTTGAAATGCCTGTATTACCTGAGGGCAGATTTGTAAAGGCTGTAGAAGAAGTTGTTAAAGCTAACCTTGACTGGGTTCCGCCTTATGGTTCAGGTGCTACACTTTACATCAGACCTTATATGTTCGGTTCAAATCCTGTAATCGGTGTTAAGCCGGCAGATGAGTATCAGTTCAGAATTTTTGTAACTCCTGTTGGTCCTTATTTCAAGGGCGGCGCAAAGCCTGTAAAGCTGAAGATCAGTGATTTCGACAGAGCAGCACCGCACGGAACAGGCCATATCAAGGCAGGACTTAACTATGCAATGAGCCTTCATGCCATTGTTACAGCACATAAAGAAGGATACGACGAGAACCTTTA
>JAIKZC010000307.1 GCA_024682575.1 Lachnospiraceae bacterium
ACGAGCGATCTCTCTGTAACGGTCACCGCAGAAATCTCTGTTGAACTCCATTGAGATAGGAAGGAACATAGCACATGCAACACCATGAGGTGTATCATAATGTGCGCTGAGTGTATGAGCCATTGAATGATCGATTCCAAGACCAACGTTTGAGAATCCCATACCTGCGATATACTGGCCAAGAGCCATTCCCTCACGTCCTTCAGGTGTATTGTTTACTGCATCACGGAGATGCTTGCTGATAAGCTTTATAGCTTCAAGATGGAACATATCGGAAAGCTCCCATGCTCCCTTGGTTGTATAACCCTCGATAGCATGTGTAAGAGCATCCATACCTGTAGCTGCTGTAAGTCCCTTAGGCATCGAAGACATCATATCTGGGTCAACAACTGCAACTTCCGGAATATCATTTGTATCAACGCAAACAAATTTACGCTGCTTCTCAACATCTGTTATAACATAGTTGATAGTAACCTCTGCAGCGGTACCTGCAGTTGTCGGAACCGCAATTGTCGGAACTGCATGATTCTTTGTAGGAGCTACACCTTCGAGTGATCTTACATCCTCAAACTCAGGGTTTGTGATGATTATACCGATTGCTTTAGAAGTATCCATTGATGATCCACCACCGATAGCAATGATAGAATCAGCTCCGCACTCCTTGAAAGCCTTAACACCTGACTGAACATTCTCGATGGTCGGATTGGGCTTTATATTTGAATAAAGTGTATATTTGATTCCCTCTTTATCAAGAAGGTCTGTAACCTTTGCTGTAACGCCAAATTTAACAAGATCAGGATCTGATGTAACAAATACATGCTTAAATCCTCTGTCCTTTGCCAGTGCGGGGATTTCGTTGATAGCACCAGAGCCATGATATGAAACAGTGTTAAGTACGAAACGATTTGCCATTTATAATTCCTCCGGATTATTAGGTTCCCACCATGAATTTATTTCCAAACATTATTATAAAGCATTGTTTAGTAAATATCCACTATTATTTAATAATATTTCATTTATTTTTAAACTTTATTAACGATATAATCTGTTATTTTTTTATCCAATCCGCATTTTTAAATAAGTTGTATCCTAATTCTCTTCTGCGTACTACATATTTTTACTAAAGTTCTATAATTTTAAGTTAATAAATCTTCCAGAACTATTGTAAATACAATTTCTAATATAGTTCGTCAAAAAGTACAGGATAAATCATATATTTATTACATTTTTTAGACAATATATCATATAATATTTGTAGTGTATACATTTATGATATGAAGTCTCAAAAATCTATATGTTTTTGTCTTCGTCTTTTACGCCGCTCGCTCAAAGTTCCTACGAGGAACGCTCTCGCTTTGGGCTCCGACGCAGCAGTACGTAATGCCGCCAAAAACGCGGCATAAGTGCTGGCGTCTCGCACAATCCTCTTTAGGAACATTTGAGGTTCGCGGCTTAGGTTGACATGAAAACGTGAGTTGCGAGGCTTATCTATTTCCGAAAGAGGGGCGTGAAAAACGCCGGTCCTTGTTCCGCGTATTTTGCGGAACTAGTACCGCTGCGATTTTTCATCCGCAGCGAGAGCGTCCCTCGTTGGAAATAGATAAACCGAACAACGCAACAGGAAACTATCTAAGACCAAAACATATGACTTTTCGTCACTTCGTTCCTCAAAGTCATGCAAACAAGCTTGCTAAGCTCGAAAGAACCTCGCTAAGCAAACTTGTATGGTTCGTACTAAGCTCGAGAAAACCTCGCTAAGTACTCTACTCAAACAGGCCATTTAAATGCAGCTTCGCTGCGGGCCTGTTTGACGCTTGTTGTACTGAATTTTACGGATCCCGCAGTAAATGCGGATTCCTGCAATGAAGTGACCAAAACATATACTTTTCTGCTGATAAAATTTATTGTTATAAAGGAGGAAATCATGTCATCTGCAACAAAAGATAAGAAATCACAAAATAATAATATTGCGTTAAAAGATTCAATTAAAACGAAATTAATTTTCGTAATGATATTATCTGCTGCACTTCCGCTCCTTATTTCTTTAATTATCAGTTATATGAGTTCCACAGCCAAAGCTACTAAAGATGCAAAAACTTCACTCAACTGGCAGGCATGGTATATTGAAAGCGAATTTAAGGGAATTCTTGAAAAGAACATGACTGCTATACGCACGCTGGCATCAACTCCGTCAACTATAGAATATGTAAAAAATCCGGAAGATAAAAAACTCAGCGCAAGCATGCTGGCAGAATTAAAAAAGCTGGATGAAATATTTAATGACGGAAATGGATCGATCATTGCAGGTGCTGACGGAATGCAGCTTCTTCGTGCTGATGAAGGCACTCCTTCGGATGTGAGCGAAAGGGAATACTATAAGAAAGCCCTTAGCGGAGAACCAAATATGTCAGATGCATTGGCCTCTATATCAAAGGGAACAATGATCTCTATTATCATTACGCCAATATATGATGAAGACGGAACTGTCATAGGTACTCTTCAGAGAGATTTTGATCTTTCTTATTTCCATGAATTTCTTGCCTCACAGGCTGACGATGCCTTCCTCGCAGACAGCTCCGGAATAATCGCAGCTCATTCCATGTTTACTGTAGAAGCAGATGATGAGCCAAAGGATGTCAGCGGCGATCCATTCTTCTCAAGCAACGAGCAAAGCGGCTTTAATGAATCATTAAATAAAGATACCGGCAAGAAAACATTTTGTGCATTTGTTAAGGAACCTTTATCCGGCTATACTATAGCTGTATCTCAAAACAAAGATGAAGTTCTTGGCTCCGCAAGGGCATCGGCAACCATTGTTGTTATTATTGGCATTATCTTACTTATAATTGCCGGAGCAATCTCAATTTATATAGCTAATTCACTGACTTCACCTATTAAACTGATCAATCATTCACTTTCTGATCTTGCTGACGGACGTTTTTCAACGATCGAGGATAAGGCAAATAGAAAAGACGAATTCGGACAAATGATAATTCATACTAATTCTGTCATAGCCGTTCTTGAAAAGATAGTTTCAAGTATTAAATCCTCAGCATCGACAGTAGGAAGTTCATCTAATGAACTGTCAAATATGGCAAACCAGATCTCACAGACTACAGATGATGCTTCAACAGCCGTTCAGGAGATCGCAACAGGTGCCACACAGCAGGCAGATGAAATCCAGCGGGTAACCGAAAATGTAGCCAACATAGGTATGGCTGTTGGTGAAGTTCAGGATTCCTCCAAATCGCTTGAATCGCTTGCTGACCGTATGAAAGATGCTTCAGAGTCATCGTCTGCTTCTCTTTCAGCTCTTAAGGATTCCAGCAGCAATATGACTGATAAGATAATGGACATCACTAAAACTATTTCTGCAACTGAAGCAGCTGTATCCAATATAAATGAGAAGGTTGACGGTATCGCATCAATCGCAACACAGACAAACCTCCTTTCACTGAATGCGTCTATCGAGGCTGCAAGAGCCGGTGAAGCCGGACGCGGATTTGCTGTTGTTGCTGAAGAAATCGGAAAACTTGCTGAAGATTCACGTCAGATGGCAAATGATATCAGAGTTGAAATGGATGTACTTTTAGGCCAGTCGCAGGCAGCGGTACAGGCATCCGAAGAAGTCCGTCAGGGAAATATCGATGAGCAGAAAGCTCTTGAAGAGACACTTGTCTCTGTAAGGGGAATGCTTGAAGATATCTCCGAAACTGTTACAGGTGTTAAAAGAATCTCTGATGGCGCAGAAAGCTGTGTAAACAGCAAGAATACAGTCTCTGACTCAATGTCAGCTCTTTCGGCTATCTCAGAAGAAAATGCTGCATCCTCCGAACAGACAGGTGCTTCCATGGAGGAACTTTCCGCCACAGTTACAACGCTGGCTCAGGCTGCAGAAAACTTAAATTCTGTTGCAGATAAACTTAATAAAGATATGGAATTCTTTAAATCATAAAATTAAGCGCTGTCCGGCATAAATTTCGCCGGACAGCGCTATTTATATGATCATTATAGATTTCTGTTTACT
This sequence comes from Lachnospiraceae bacterium, assembly GCA_024682575.1. Classification (GTDB taxonomy): domain Bacteria; phylum Bacillota; class Clostridia; order Lachnospirales; family Lachnospiraceae; genus NK4A144. The sequence goes on from JAIKZC010000307.1 coordinate 4,028, forward strand.
TCTGCGCAGGCTTTTTCAGCCTCTATAACTGCAGAGCGGAAGCCCATATTTTCAAGGACTCTGACAGCCTCAATGGTTGTGCCTGCAGGGCTGCAGACCATGTCTTTAAGCTCACCCGGATGTTTTCCAAGTTCAAGCGCCATTTTAGCAGAACCAAGAACTGCCTGCGAAGCAAATTTATAGGCCTGGGCTCTGGGCATTCCTTCAGCCACTGCTCCGTCAGCCATAGCTTCGATAAGCATAAACACGTAGGCGGGAGAACTTCCGCTTACAGCCACTACAGCATCCATTATATGCTCAGAAACAACTTCTACCTGACCAAAACTTCCAAGGATCTCTAAAGCCTTGTTTTTTTCCTCTTCTGTAACCAGCTCACCGATAACAGCAGCAGTCATACCTTCTCCTACAAGAGCCGGTGTATTGGGCATTGTACGAACAAGCTTGAACTTTCTTCCGAAAGCATTTTCAAACCATTCCATTGTCTTTCCGGCAACAATTGAAATAAAAAGCTGATCATCTCTGATACTGTCTTTGATTTCTTCAGCAACAAGAGGAATTATCTGCGGTTTTACAGAGAAAAATACAATATCTGCTTTTTTTATAACTTCGAGATTATCGGCTGTAGTCTCTATTCCAAAAGAATCCTCTGTTTTTTTTCTTAAATCTGCATCCGGTGAAGACCCTATAATATCTGAGGGCTTTGCTATTCCCTTTTTAAGAATTCCACCTATAATTGCGTTTCCCATGTTTCCGGTACCTATAAAACCGATCTTCATTTAATTTTCCTCCTGATAAATTATTATTTATTCAAACAGGAGGCAAACAGACTCCTGATCAGCATAAATGATCCGGCCCCTTTGCCTCCTGTTTTAGATTCAATTAATTATTTATTAATTTTATATAATTATAGCTCTGCAGGATCTTCATATACTGTGTAATCCTTGGATATAGCGGTTCTGCAGCTTCTCCGAAATGCTCTTTTAAAAGCCCTGCAATTTCATACACAGTTCTTTTACCGTCAATAAGCGGGAGCACAAAGCTGCCTATCTCATCGATCTCTATTTCGGAAAATCTGCTTTTCTTAAAAAATTTCTGTGCAATGGAATTGTAAAATCCTCTGTTTTCTACGGTCATGTGAAGATTTCCATCTTCTTTTTTTGTAAAAGTTATTCCATCATTTAATACCGGCACATAATCAAGAAAATTCTTTTTACTTTTCATTTGCAGATTTTTCCATTCCAAACTTAATTATAAATGCAACAATAATGGCTATTACCACTATAGCGCCAATTATTCCGCTTGAAAATGAAGCTGAAAGATCTATCTTCTTATCCCAGCCGATAACCGCGAAGAAAGCAAGGAGTATTCCTATAAGTCCCTCTCCCGCGATCAGTCCTGAGCAGAAAAGAATTCCTGTGTTAGCTTCTGAATCCTTATCCTTTGCCTTCGAAAATCGATCAATAACTCCCTTTAAGATTCCACCTATCATTATGGTAGCAGAAAGCTCAAGAGGAAGGTAAAGACCAAGAGCAACCGGAAGTACCGGAATTCCAAGGATATGTATTACAAGTGAGAAACATACTCCCATGAATATAAGAGCCCATGGAAGCTTTTCGCTCATAACACTTTCAGTGATCATTTTCATAAGCATAGCCTGAGGCGCAGGAATCTCGGTTCCGCCATATCCCCATGCCTTGTCAAGAAGAACAAGAACTCCACCGATCGTAAGCGCAGAAGCAAATGTTCCAATAAGCTCACCGATCTGCTGTTTTACAGGGCTTGCTCCAAGAAGATAACCTGTTTTAAGATCCTGTGAGGTGTCACCTGCCAGTGCAGAAACAATACAGGTAACAGAAGCAATGCACATTGCTCCGACCATTCCCTCAGCACCGGTAATACCAATGGATTTAAGCAAAAATGTTGTAAAAAGCAATGTAGCAATAGTCATTCCGGAAATCGGGTTATTTGTGCTTCCTACAAGACCAACCATTCTTGCTGATACTGTTGCAAAAAAGAAACCGAATACAACAATAAGAATTGCTCCAACAAGGTTAACCGGAACTGCCGGTATAAGCCAGAGAACAAGAACAATCGCAATTAAAAGAACTATAAGGAATTTTCCGTTAAGGTTCTGATTTGTTCTGTTAGCTTCAATCTTTTCACCCGAACCGTTCTTTAGGTTTTTCATTGATTCTGCAAAAGTGGAAATTATAGTCGGTAATGATTTAATAAGACTTATTATTCCACCGCAGGTAACGGCTCCGGCTCCGATATATCGAAGATAGTTTGACCAGATTGCGGAAGGACCGCCCTCGGCATACATTTTAGCGATAGTCTCTGTACCGGGATAAAGAACAGTATCTCCTCCAAATGTAACAATAGCCGGGATCAAAACAAACCAGCCTATAAGAGCACCTGCAAAATTGTAACTGGCTATTTTAGGTCCGATGATATATCCAACACCGATAAGTGCAGGATAAACCTGAACTGTAAATTCTGTAAAAAGCTGCTTAACAGGTATAGTAATGCTGCTGCCCGTGATCTTCAGACCATCAACAACAAATTTGATCAATGCAGAAATTCCAAGACCTTTGAAAATCGATGTTGAACTTGAACTGTCATCTTCTCCGGCAAGAAGTACCTCTGCACATGCCGTACCCTCCGGATAAGGAAGAGTACCATGTTCCTGAACGATCAGTGAATTTCTGAGAGGTATCATAAATATTACTCCAAGAAATCCTCCGCATAAAGCGATGATCGTAATAGTTATAAGACTTGGTGACTCGATGGTTCCCTCACTTGCCCATAAAAAAAGCGCCGGCAGGGTAAATATCGCACCGCCGGCAATGGATTCTCCGGCTGAACCGATTGTCTGAACCATATTATTTTCAAGAATTGAATCTCTCTTTAATACGATCCTCATGATTGCCATAGAAATTACGGCAGCGGGTATAGATGCTGAAACCGTAGTTCCTACTCTGAGTCCGAGATAAGCATTTGCTCCGCCAAAAACAATTGCTAAAAGCACACCGAGTATGATTGAAACCGGCGTGATTTCAGGCAGTATTTTTTCTGCCGGAATAAAAGGCTTAAATTCTTCTTTTTTCATTTAAAATAATCTCCTTAAATTTACTCATAATCTTTTTTATTATACCATCTAAATAACTTATAGCAAATAAACTTTTAAAATTACAGATAAATATGATCAAATAATAAAATACCGGCAGGGGTTTTATCCCCAACCGGTATAATATCATTTTCAATATTCCATTAAATCTGTCATTGATCTTGCGGAAAGAGCAAGTGTAAGTGAATTATGAAGTATTCCACCCATTGTCTGAGGAAGGATTCCCAAGAATCCCATTGCCATAAGCGAAGCATTTACATATTTATTATACTGCAGATTATTTTTTACTCTGCCATCAAGAAGTATAGATATCTTTCTTAAATATAGAAGCTTCTCAAGATTATCATCCGGAATGATTATATCTGCACTTTCTTTAGCAAGTTCAGCACCGCTTTCGACTGAAATACCTACATTTGCCTCAGCCAAAGCTGCCGTATCACTTATTCCGTCTCCTGTCATTATAACAACATGTCCGGCTTCTTTTTCTTTTCTTACAAACTCTGTCTTATCCTCCGGCAAAACATTTGCATAAAATTCATCAAAGCCAAGAATTCCGGCTACAGCTCTGGCAGTTCTTTCGCTGTCTCCTGTCATCATTACAAATTTTTTGATCCCAAGTCTCTTAAGTTCGTCTATAACTACCTTAGATTCTTCGCGAAGCTTATCCTCTATACAGAATGCTGCAGCAACTTCTCCGTTTATAGCCATAAAAAGGTAAGAATTCTCATCAGGAAGTTCTCTGTATTTTACTTTTTCAGCTTCGTCAAGATGACATTTCTCATCCGTAAATATGAAATGATGGCTGCCTATGACGACACGTTCTCCATCAACAGAACTTATAAGTCCGTGAGAAACAAGATATTCTACATGTGCATGCATTTCTGAGTGCTCAAGTCCTCGCTTTTCAGCTTCACGAACTACCGCCCCGGCAATATAATGCGGATAATGTTCTTCCAGACATGCTGCAAGTCTAAGCATCTCATTTTCGTCCCTGCCTGCAAATGTGATTATCTTTTTAAGTTCCGGTTTAGCATAAGTCAGTGTTCCGGCTTTATTAAATATTACAGTATCTGCTTTCGAAATCTCTCCAAAAAGCTTGCCGCTCTTTACCTTTACCGAGCTTTCCGAGCACTCCTTAATGGCTGAAAGAGTTGATATTGGAACAGTAAGTTCCTTTACGTCTCCAAAATCTACAGAAAGAACTGACTGTGCTCTGTTGCCATTACCGGTAATAAGCTGTGTAAATGCAACCGCGCCAAAAGTAAATGCAGCTGATTTATCAATCAATAATCTGTCATTTTTGTTGCTGTTCTGGATTCTACGGCTTTCCTTAAGCATTTTGAATATTCGTTCATAATGACCCTTGCCGCTTGTTTCCCGTACGCATATCTCGCATTCACCGTTTCGCACGGTCATTCCGGCATAAACATAATCATTCACTGAACGAGTGAACATTTCACAGTGATCAGTAGAAGAACAATCAAGAAGTTCTACTGTTCCGGACTCAATTACACCATCAAACGGGATCATCATACCGGTTCTGACTATTACAAAATCACCGATCTTGACATCAGCGGAATTTACTTCAACATCAACTCCGCCATTCCTTATCCATACCTTATCCGGAATCCTTATCATATCGGCAGCGATAGTTCTGATCGAACGATTATAACTCCATTTACTGAGAAGGCTGCAAAGATCCATTAAAAACATAGTCGAATTTGCAGCTGCAAAATTTCCCGTTGCAAGTGAAACTATAATAGTTACCGCATTCAATACATCTCCGTTTAATTTTCTTTCAGAGAGTGCCTTTACTGCACGCTTGACATATTTCACTGTCTTAAATAAAACTCTTACCCGTCTGATCGGAAGAGGAATAAATCGTCTTATAACAAATCGGTTTAAAACCTTAAAGAAAATCTTATCTTCATATTTGCGATCTATTTCCCTTAATGAATTATCAGCTTCGGTATACAAAGATGGATCAATATTATTAAGACGTTCAATTACATCGTATTCATAGCCTCTCTCGAAGTATATGATCAAAACAGAGCTTCTTTCATGAACTTTGACTTTTTTAACATTTTTTGATCTGCGCAGTCCGTTTTTTGCTGCATATAAAGTCTCCGCTTTACCGTCCGGCAAATATATACGAGTCCTGATACTTTCACCGGATTTATGAAGAATACTGTATCTAAGCAATATTACCTCCTATCAGTTTTAATAATACTAAAACATAATCTTTAACATTATTATATAGGATTACACAATATATGTGAATTTTCGAAAAAACACCTATAATACCTATATCTATTAATTGTAACATATATGAATACAATAATGTCTTATTAAAAAAAATAAATTTTCTAAAAAATTTTGTTTTTTTTTTAGGACATCAAAGCCGCATTATTACTGGGTTTGCGGCAAAAAATGTATTTTTAAACGTACATTGTTAAGAATTAGTACACATTTTAGACACATTTTCACTTTATAATGTGTATCAAGATAGTTGATTAGTTCACTATCTCCCCCTCATAAGTATGAGCTTGCGAGTCACCCCTCGCAAGCTCTTCTCCTTTTAAACGAAAATTCAGATCTATTTCTAAATTTCCCAAAGTTCTTATAATTTTTAATTTAAAAGTTTTATATTTTTTTAATTCTTTATATGTTGAATAATACTGTATATATGCTATGTTGACATTGTGCAATCTGATGTTTTTTTAGTCTGCTAAAGAAAGGAAGAAATATCGTATGGCAAATTTTGATTATGATGTACTCTACATCGGAACCGGACATGCAGCATGGCATGGTGCTCTCATTCTTGCACACGCAGGAAAAAAAGTTGCCTTTGCTGAGAAGGATCTGACAGGAGGAACCTGTACAAATTACGGCTGCGATGCCAAGGCATTGCTTGACGGACCAGCAGAACTTGTATCCGCACTTGAAAGATACAAAGATATCGGAGTTACTGCCGATGTAAAAATGGACTGGCCCAAATTTATGCAATATAAGCATCAGTCCATTGATCCACTCGCATCTGTTATGGATGGAATGCTTGGACAGGCCGGATTCCCGATAATTCGCGGTACGGCTGAATTCGTTGATTCTCATACAGTTAAAATTGCCGATAAAACCGTAACCGCAGAAAATATTGTCATCTGCACCGGTCAGTATGATTTCAAGCTCGATATTCCCGGTAAAGAATTTATGCATACGAGCAGGGAAATACTTGATCTTCCCTCACTTCCTGAACATATTACTTTTATCGGAGCAGGAATCATTTCCATGGAGTTCGCTTCATTACTTACACAGTTTGGCGTGAAAGCCACTGTCATTGAATTTGCAGAAAGATCACTCCT
>JAIKZC010000416.1 GCA_024682575.1 Lachnospiraceae bacterium
GTGCCGTGGCATAAAAGCCACGGCATTTTTAGAATATTATTTGATCTAAATTTTTAAATATTTGATATAAACTATTATATTTTTTTAGAACAAAGCCGATAAAAAGAATAGAAGATAATGCTGCACATTGTGAGATGGAGCTCAGGCTGCGGCATGGTTTTATATTTGTTCACAAGGAGGTGACTAGTTTGACAGCGGTTGAAAAAATAGCTAATACATCAAATTCACAGGGATATAAGGCAGCGTCTTCGAATTCGGCTGAATCAGTTTCTTCAATTGATAAAAAAAGAGAAGTAATAACGGAAATGCCTTCGAAGGATTTAGCAGGATCAGAAACTGATGAGCAGGCTGCATCGTCACAGATCCAGTCAAAAGGTGATTCGAAAACAGCAAACGAAGAAATTCGAAAAAAGGTTGACCAGATAAATAAGGAAATGCTTAATCAGAATTCAGAGGCTATTTTTGGAATACATGATGATACTAATCGCGTAACCATAAAGATAGTTGATAAGGATTCCAAGAAAGTAATAAAAGAATTTCCTCCGGAAAAGACACTTGATATGCTTGCCAAGCTGTGGGAAGTGGCCGGAATAATGGTCGATGAAAAACGTTGAATTAAAGAAGGGGGACAATAACTATGCGTGCACAGGATGCTTATGCGCAGTACGGAAAAAACAAGATCATGACTGCATCACCTGCAGAACTGACTCTTATGCTTTATGAAGGCTGTGTAAAATTTATAAATATTGCCAAAATGGGAATAGAAGAAAAAAATATAGAAAAAGCCCATGTGAATATCAGGAAGGCTGAACGCATCATAGAAGAATTTCAGGCAACTTTAGATTATAAATATCCTGTTGCAGAGGACTTTAACAGGGTTTATGTATATGTAAAAAAGAGACTGCATGAGGCAAATATTGAAAAGAGCGCTGAAATTCTTGAGGAATGTGCAGTACATATGCGTTCTATGAGAGATACCTGGCGTGAGGTAATGAAGAAGGTTAACAGTTCAGAAGAAGGCCGGAGAGTAGGTGAGGCATGAATGATGTCTATATCAGTATCATGATAGAGAGCCTTCAGAAGAAATCAGTTTTGCTTGATGAGCTCTATCTGATAGATGAGGAGCAGACCCGACTTCTTAATTCAGATATGCCGGACAGGCAGATAGTTGAGCAAAACCTCAGCAAAAGCTGTAAACTTGCAAATAAAATTGAAGGTCTTGACGACGGATTTGAAACTGTTTATAAGAAGGTAAGGGGTGAGCTTCTTAATAATAGTCGGGCACATAAAGATCAAATAGTGCTTCTTAAAGAGCTGATATCAGAGGTTACTGAAAAATCCGTAAAAATTATGGCAGCAGAATGCAGGAATCGAGAAACAGCTTCAGAAAAGTTTGTTTTCAGCACTAAAAAAGCTCAATCTACAAGATATGACAGCAGAGATATTTCCGGAAAATATAAAAAATCTATGACAAGATCATTTTAGAAGGATATGAATAATATCCTTCTTTTTTTATATAAAAAAACATATTTTTATGTTATACTGTTTTGGATTGATTTCGGAAAGCTTCCTATTGTTATTATTATAAAAACAGGGGCAGCGGTCTGGATAAAAGTTAGGAGAGTAAAAATGAGTTCAAAAATTAAAAATGCCGGAATGAAGGCAAAGGAGCTGCTATCTGAGCGCTTTGTTAAGGAAACGCTTGCAATTTACCTTTTTTTCATGTTTGTGATCTATCCGCTTTATTATCAGGATAAGTATTTTAACATGGGAGAGGCTAAATGGAGCTTTTTTAAGACGGTAACTTACTTTTGGTCAAATGAAGAAGGTCAGTTTTTATTTCCGGGAATATTATTATTCCTGCTGGCGTTTTTTTGCTGGTTTGTCTATGATATATTCAGAGTCAACAGGGCAAAAGAATGGTTTGATTTAAAAAAGATGTCTTTGACGGATGCTTTTGTGATCGGATATTTTGTATTCTGTCTGATATCATCAATCCTTACACCGTATAAGAATCTTCCGGAACAGTCTGGAAGTGTTCTTGAGCCTGTTCAGTACAATGTCCTTGGAGGATATGCCGGCTGGTATATGGGACTGGTGGCTCAGATCGCTTTTGTCTTGATCTATTATTTTGTATCAAGATTCTGGAGATGGGATTCGCTTATGATGGTATTGTATCTTTCGGCTGCATCCCTGGTATTTCTTTTTGGAGTCCTAAACAGATTCATGATCGATCCGCTTGGAATGTATACAGATCTTGATGCCAATTATATTTCACAGTTTTTATCAACATTAGGACAGGCAACGTGGTATTCAAGTTATGTTGTTCAGCTGTTTCCGATAGGATTATTTATTTATTGGTATTCAGAGAGAGCGTGGGTCAGAAAACTCAGCTTTGCATATACGGTACTTGGTTCTATGACCTTGATAACACAGGGATCAGATAGTGCATTTTATGCAATCGTAGCAATAATCTCAACATTGTTCTTCTTTTCATTTATGGAGAATAAATATATCCTTAGATGGCTTGAGACTGTTCTTATTATGCTTTTGTCCTGGAGAGTTATAGGATTTTTACAGATGGCATTTCCGGAACAGGCGGTTGATGCCGGTAGTCTTATGAATTTTGGATCAAAGAATCCGCTGCTCTGGATTTTAATAATCGCATTGGCAGTTGTATATTATTTTACAAGAAAAGCTGATAAGGATGGAAAACTTGATATAAATAACCTTATGATCATAAGAAGAGCATATTTTGCGGTTCTTATAATCGGACTTATCGGAGGTATAGTATATATCATATTAAATACATATGGTTTACTTCCTGCAAGTCTTTCAAGTGATAACTGGTATCTTCTTTTTAATGATAAATGGGGCTCTGACCGAGGCGGTTCATGGAGGGTTACCGTAGATTCTATACTTAAGACATTAACTGATGATCCGGTAAGGTTTTTCTTTGGCGCCGGACCTGATGGTTTCTTTAACACAGTATATATTTATCATTCGGATTTCCTCTTCAAACAGTGGGGAGAAAACACGATCCTTACATGTGCTCACAATGAGTTTCTGACACAGATCGTTAATATCGGTATCTTTGGAGGACTAGCTTATGCAGGTATATTTATCAGCGCTATTGTACGCTTTGGTAAAAAGGCGTCCCAGCATCCTGAAACAATAGCTGCGATCATGTGCATCACAGCCTACATGGCACACAATTTCTTCTGCTATCAGCAGATAATCTGCACACCGGTAATATTTATCATAATCGGTGCCGGAGAATGTCTTTCAAGAGTGGGAAGAAAAGCTATATGGGAAACAGAGTAAGGAGATAAAAAATATGTACGATTATTTAATTGTTGGTGCTGGGCTATATGGTGCCGTTTTCGCAGCCGAGGCCGCAAAAAAGAATAAAAAATGTCTTGTAATAGATAAAAGAAGTCATACGGCAGGGAATATATATACAGAGAAAGTATCCGGAATAAATGTTCATAGATATGGTGCACATATATTTCATACTGACAGTAAAGAAGCATGGGATTATGTAAATAGTTATGCGGAATTTAACCGTTATACCAATTCACCTGTAGCACGTTATAAAGATGAACTTTATAATCTGCCTTTCAATATGAATACTTTCCATCAGCTCTGGGGAGTGATAAGTCCGGAAGAGGCCAGGGCAGAGATAGCGAGACAAACAGCGGAAGCAGCAGAGTCGATCAAAGAGCCAAAAAATCTGGAAGAACAGGCCTTGCTTCTTGCAGGTAAAGATATTTATGAGAAACTTATAAAAGGTTATACAGAAAAACAGTGGGGCAGAAGAGCAGCAGAGCTTCCGGCATTTATCATTAAGAGACTTCCTTTCAGATTTATCTATGATAATAATTATTTTAATGATAAATATCAGGGAATTCCTATTGGTGGATATACCGCAATGATTGATAAAATGCTTGAGTCGGCTGAAGTAAGACTTGGAGAAGACTTCTTTGAAAATAAGGAAGAACTTATGAAAGATGCCTCAAAGGTTATCTTTACAGGTTCTATAGACGGCTACTTTGATTACAGTTATGGTCCTCTTGAGTACAGAAGTCTTCGCTTTGAAACGGAAATACTGGATCAGGATAGTTTTCAGGGAAATGCTGTAGTAAATTATACAGAATATGAAATTCCTTATACGCGTATAATAGAGCATAAATTCTTTGAAGAGTTCGGCAATGCTCCCAGAAATTCTGAAAAAGATAAGACGGTTATTACGAGAGAATATCCGGCAGACTGGAAAAAGGGCGATGAACCTTATTATCCTGTCAATGATGAAAAGAATAATGCATTATATGAGAAGTACAAAGAGCTTGCACAGAAAGAGAAGAAAGTATTTTTTGGCGGCAGGCTTGGAAAATATAAGTATTATGATATGGATGATATAGTTATAGATGCATTAAATGACGCAAGAACATTGATCTGATATCTTTATCATATAAACCAGAAGGGCGTTTCCTCAGAATGGAAATGCCCTTTTTACGTATATACAGAAATTGACTGAATGTGCTCAAGGTCTGAGTTAAGCAGGACTGTAGCCTTGTTCTTACGGTCAAAAATAAGAGGCTAAAATTGTGTATTTTGCATATTGATTTTTGTATGCAGCAGGTGTTAATCTATAAGTGTAGAAATATCTGTATTATCTGTATAATCGCTCTTGCTTTTATATATATTATGGAAAGCTTATTAGTGCATGGAAGCACAGAAAGGAGGAGCCGATGTCTGCGTTTGCGTTGTCTAATATCTATAGCAATTATTTGACTACATAT
>JAIKZC010000423.1 GCA_024682575.1 Lachnospiraceae bacterium
CTGTACGCTTTCGATGATAATAAGTGAGGAGATACCTCAGTCACAGACGGTAGTTCTTTGCGGACCTTCCCATGCAGAGGAAGTTGGAAAGGGGATGCCGACACTTGTGGTGGCAGGGTCTGAAAATGAGAGAGATTCTGCTTATGTTCAGGATATTTTTATGAGTGATGTGTTTAGGGTATATACATCAACAGATCCTTACGGAATGCAGATAGGAGCAGCACTTAAGAACGTCATCGCACTTGCAGCCGGAATTATGGATGGCGTAGGATATGGGGATAATACTAAAGCAGCGTTGATCACAAGAGGTATAACTGAGATTTCAAGACTCGGAGTTGCAGCAGGCGGTGAGGAATCAACTTTCTATGGTCTTACCGGAGTAGGCGACCTTATAGTTACCTGTGCTTCTACTCATTCAAGAAACAGAACAGCAGGTTTTCTTATAGGTCAGGGTAAAAGCTATGATGAAGCAATGACCGAGGTTAAACAGGTTGTGGAGGGCGTTTATTCTGCAAAATCTGCGATGCAGCTTGCAAAGAAATATAATGTGGAGGTTCCGATAATAGAGCAGGTAAATGCTGTTCTTTTTGAGGGAAAGGATCCAAAGGAAGCGGTATTTGATCTGATGTGCCGCGATAAAAAAGGCGAATAAAAATCAAATAAAAATCCGGAACATTTGAAAGTTACATTGTTCCGGATTTTTTTGTTCTATATTATCTGACTGCATTAAATATTTCGCTGACCAGCTCGGGTTTATTCATAGCGTAAACATGGATACCATGTACATCGTGGTCTGCGAGGTCGATCGCCTGTCTTATACAATAATCTATGCCGGCTTTTTTCATATCTTCCGGATCATCGCCATATTTGGCAATAATATCAGAAAGTTCCTTCGGAATCGAGGTTCCGGAAAGTGTTACGGTAGTGCCGAGCTGCTTTGCAGAGGTTATAGGCATGATACCTGCATCCATAGGAATCTGAATACCTATTTTTGAAGCATTTTCCTGCAGACGGTAGAAAAAGTCATTTTCAAAGAAAAGTTGACTTATAAGAAAGTCAGAGCCTGCATTGACTTTTTTCTTAAGATTCATAAGGTCTGTTGTACTGTCAGGAGCTTCAAAGTGCTTCTCAGGGTAGCATGCCGCTGCAATGCAAAGGCTGCTGCGTTCCCTGATATATTCGATCATATCGCTTGCATGTTCAAAATCCCTTGATTTAAACTGTTCTTCGGTCATACCCTTTGGTAGATCACCGCGAAGGGCAAGGATATTATTGACGCCGACTTCTCTTAATTTTGCCAGGCCATCATCAATATTTGCCCGACTATAACCAATACATGTTATATGGGCAAGGGATTCAATACCGAGCTTCTTTATATAAGCTGCGATTTCGACATTTTTTCCGACATTAGAGCCTCCTGCACCATAGGTTACACTGATGAAATCCGGTTCTGATTCGGCAATCCTGTCGAGAATATCAAATATTTTTTCAAATTCAGCCTCTTTCTTAGGAGGGTAAACCTCGCAGGACAGTATCAGTTTTTTCTTTGCAAACAGGTCTTTAATCATCGAAGCTCCTTTCGCTTATCGGAAAAATGATTTTTAAGAAGATATAATTGAATAAATTCAAGAACATTACATTAACGAACCAAAGGATTGTACACAAAATAAGAAAAAATTTGAAAAATTTAGCCGTTGTATCTTGATTTATACACTAAAATATCATACACTTATATAAGAAAGTTCGTCAAGTTTCATAGTAAAGATGAAGATTGACGATAGTAGACAACAGAGAGTGACATGTACTTAATGGAGGGTATGAATCTATGAGTAAGACCGGAAAAAAAGTTTTGATTGTTGACGATATGCCGACAATTCTTGATGAAGCAAAGAAGGCATTGGGCGACAGATATGATTGTGAGCTCGCATCCAGCGGAACAGAGGCAATTGAGCTTGCAAAAACAACAAAGCCCGACATTGCGCTTATCGATATGCATATGCCTGATATGAATGGTATTTCCTGCATGCAGGCTATCCACAGATATCCTGAGCTTTCAAATATGCCTATTCTTATCACAATGAACGATGTATCTGTTATTACAAAGGCCAGAGCATTTGATCATGGTGCAATTGATTTCCTTCAGAAGCCTTTTATTTCAGAGAATATGTATCGTAAGATTGATATGCATCTTAAATTAGCTGAGGTTGGTTACTCATACGAGTCATAATCTCAAAACGTAAGGATTTATGAAAGAATTAATAAGACTTAATAAATACCTGTCGTCTGTCGGCGCCTGTTCAAGGCGTGACGGCGACAGGTTTATTGATGAAGGAAGAATTTTTGTCAACGGTCAGAAGGCTGAAAAAGGCATGAAAGTTACCGGAGACGAAGAGATAACAATAGACGGTAATCCGATAGCTAAGGCCGATGAAAAGGTAATGCTGGCTTATTATAAGCCCAGAGGGATAGTCTGTTCCACTAAGGATCAGGGTCACGAGCATAATAATATCGTGGACGAGATCAATTATCCGACAAGGGTATATCCGGTGGGAAGGCTTGATAAAGATTCTGAAGGGCTTATTTTGATGACCAATGACGGAGAGATCGTTAATGAGCTTTTGAGAGCCAGAAATGGTCATGAGAAAGAATATGAAGTTACCTGTGATAAAGAAGTTTCAGATGCAGATATCGTAGAAATGCGAAAAGGCGGGCTGGAGCTTGTAGAAGGCAGGATAAGTAAAGCCTGTAAGATAAGGAGAACAGGTGCAAAAAGTTTTAACTGCATTCTTACCGAGGGTATAAACAGGCAGATAAGGCGTATGTGTGAGCATTTCGGATACGAGGTAACCAGGCTTAAAAGGATCAGGTTTATGAATATAGAGCTTGATGGACTTAAAGTCGGTGAATACAGAGAAATCCCGGATTATAAGGAAAAATTGTATGGCGGAAAAAGTTTTAAGAGATAATAGCGAAAAAGCCAGGATAGAAGAGCTTGTAGCTATTCTGAATGATGCTTCTAAGGCTTATTATAACGGCGAAGAAGAAAAAATGTCCAACTTCGAGTGGGACGCATATTTCGATGAATTGAAGGCACTTGAGGATAAAACGGGCTATGTTATGCAGGAAAGTCCGACTCAAAGCACAGGATACGAAGCGGAAGGCGGCAACAGAGAGGCACATGAATTTCCTGCACTTTCACTGGCAAAGACTAAAAAAATATCGGATTTAACAGAATGGGCGGAAGACCGTGAAATCTGGCTCTCATGGAAGCTGGACGGCCTTACGCTTGTTTTGACTTATGATGATGGAAAAATAAGCAGAATACTGACAAGAGGAAATGGAACTGTTGGAAACAATATTACGGTTCTTAGGGATTCTATATCAGGTTTTCCTAAAAAAATAGACTATAAGGGTCATCTCGTGGTCAGAGGAGAAGCAACCATATCATATCCTGATTTTGAGGAGATCAACGATATGATAGAAGATGATGATGAAAAATATGCCAATCCGAGAAATCTTGCCTCCGGAACGCTCGCACTTTTAGATCCTGCGAAAGTTAAGGAAAGACATGTACATTTTAATGCCTTTACGCTTGTTCATATAGATGATGATATAAAATCCTGGGGCGAAAGAATGGATTTCCTTGAAAAGTCCGGTTTTACTGTAGTAGACAGGGAAAAGACAAATGCAGCCGGAATCGAGGATGCTGTTGCGCGTTGGACAGCTAAGGTTGAAAAAGGAGAAATGCCTATTCCTGTGGATGGACTTGTTATTGCCTATGAGGATAATGATTATGCAATGACAGGATCAGTAACCGGACATCATGCTACAAGAGCAGGATTTGCATTTAAATGGCAGGATACAGAGGCAGAGACGGAGCTTGACTATATTGAATGGTCCTGCGCAGTATCCACTATTTCTCCGGTAGCGGTTTTCAAGCCGGTGCAGCTTGAGGGAACAACGGTTTCGCGAGCCTCACTCTGCAATCTTTCTGAGATAGAAAGACTTGGGATTGGTGGAAAAGGCAGCCTTATCAGATGTATAAAGGCCAATAAGATCATTCCCAAAATAGTAGGAGTTACAGAGAAAAAGGGAGAGGTTGAAATTCCTTCGGAATGCCCGGTCTGCCATGCGGCAACTGAGATACATATCAGTGAAAACAGCGGGACAAAGACACTTCATTGTACAAATGCAGCGTGTCCGGCAAAACATCTTAAGAAATTTACACGTTTTGTAAGCAAGAGCGGAATGGATATAGATGGCCTTTCAATTAAGACCATGCTGAGATTTATGAATGAAGGATTTATACATGATTTTTCAGATATTTATAAGCTTTCTCAACATTTTGATACTATAAAGGAAATGGAAGGCTTTGGTCAAAAATCAGTAGAAAATATGGCTCAGGCTATAGAGAAGAGCCGTGATGCCGATCCGGTACAGTTTATATATGCTCTTTGCATACCTATGATCGGGACAGATGCGGCAAAGAAAATTATCGGAAAGCTTAATTTTGACGGATTCTTAAAGAGACTTGAAGAAAATCTCGGATTTGTTGAAATTGACGGAATCGGATCAGAAAAATCAAAATCTATTTGTGAATGGTATTCTGATGAAAAAAATGCTTCAGACCTCAAAAATCTCCTTAAGGAAGTTAAGGTTCAAAATGGCGGGGCAGAAGTAGATATAAACGGAAAGTGCGCCGGGCTCACCTTTGTAATAACCGGAGATGTGCATGAATACAAGAACAGAGCCGAATTTAAGGCATATGTTGAGTCGCAGAATGGCTCTGTAACAGGATCGGTTTCAAAGAAAACAGATTATCTTGTTAATAATGATATAGAAAGCAGTTCTTCAAAAAATAAAAAAGCTAAAGAATTGGGCATTCCGATCATAACGGAGAAAGAATTTATAGAACGCTTTTCTAAATGGTGAATTTAAGAGTGGACAAGATAATTTAGCAGTGGACAAGAAGTCCGAAAAGTCTAAATAATTTTATAATATATATTGGACAAGTTCACTTCTTAATCTAACAAAATAGCATAAATAGGGGTTTCTGCCAACTTTTGGTGGAAGCTCCTATTTTTATAATTTAACAATGGATAGAATTCAAGATCATCAATCACACCCATCACAAAGGTTCCTCATCAACAACTTAGATTATACAATAAAAAACCACTCCGCTGTTTCCAGTTACGGAATACGAAATGGTTTTTCTTCGCCTATTGGCTTAACTTAATGACATGATGTTGGGGTCAAAAGTGATGTCAGTGATCGTTACCTACTGGCAGGCAAGCCTGCCGTGGGTAATGACTTTTGCCCCTGACATCAATATATTATCACAAACAGAGAAAAGTATATTGTATTCTTGCGCTGTTTCTATTCTTTTTTTCCTCTACATTCCGATATAAAATTTGAACAGTGAATCGGTCCTGGCAAAACGCTGTGGACATTGTCTTTAGAAAGGATGGTATGCATAATGAAGAAAAAACTTTGTTTAATTCTTGTAATCATGGTGATGCTAAATTCCACTTTCGCATTTGCAGAAGAACAACCTGCATTTTCACCTCTATTCAAGCCGCTGCTGACTCAAAGATAGCAAATTGTCCACGCTGTAAAAAATTAGTTCGAAGTTATGGTGTTAACAAGGGAATGGAAAATCTATCCGTATCAGTTAAACACGATAATTATTGTAATGGATGTAATTCGTTCGTTGAAGAAGGTACAGTTCATCAATATGGCTATACAAGGGATTTATATTACTTTATGTGCAACTCTAAAAAATGTTCTAACCTTCCTATAAATAAGAGAATTTTTAAAATTTATTTTGATAATGGTAAAATAGAATGGCATCAAATATCCAAATTAAAAGAGTCGTAAAGAGGAAAAGATTATGAAAATAGATAATAGCACATATAATACTTTTTCTGTTATTTCTTCCAGAGAAATTTTTAAAAACCAAAAAACGGAACATAACGTACAGGCAGAAACTGAAACTATTTTAGATGGCTATCATGAACTTTGCAAAAAATATCCTGAGGTTACTTTCAGACTGTCAGATGTCAGTAATTACACAGTTGATGGTCCAAATTTTGGTTATAAAGACAGTATGAACCAGGTAGGTGAAAATTTTGGATATTTATCTCAATATAGTCTGGAAATAGATGCAAAAGTAATTGAAAAAATGCAAAATGACCCCACATATAAAGAAAGGCTTTTTCATGAAATAAATTTTATAAAGGATAATTATAAATCTTTCCGTCAGTCAGCTGTTGACAGTGGTGATATAAGCATGTTTGTTTCATTGACGGATAATGGAGGAAATTTCCAGCTTTCAAGAACACAGACCGGTTACCGGATTCCAACTGAAGATGAGATCAGAAATGGCATAATTGATACTGAGTATAAAGATTTTAAGGATACTTACCTGAAAAGATTTGAAAAGAAAAAAAATGATCTGATAGATAATTTTATGAAAATGGTATCTGAACACAGTAATAACTCAGTGATAAAATCAGAACCACCCGTCTAACGGGTGGTTTGCACTAGGGCTATAAGCCCTTGATACTAGGCCAGCGTCTAAAGGCGCTGGCTTTCTCTTTATACTATGAAAAGAATGCTCACGCATTCTTCCCACAGCTCCGTTCAAGCCATATTGCTCTTGACTCGTTGCTACCCCTTAAGGGGGTATTTGTACTATTTCATACTTAACCCTTAAAAGGGTCCTCATATTCCTTTACACTCAGTTTATCCATGGCTATATCGTGCTTTTTATTGTGGCTTCATTCAATCCTACCGTACTTACATAGTATTCTTCTGCCCAAAAGTGACGATTTCCAAACTTATATTTCAAGTTTGCATGTCTATCGAATATCATAAGCGCACTTTTACCCTTCAGATATCCCATAAACGACGATACACTCATCTTCGGTGGAATGCTCACCAACATGTGTATATGATCCGGCATTAAATGTCCCTCTATTATCTCAACGCCTTTATAACTACACAGTTGCTTGATGATA
>JAIKZC010000436.1 GCA_024682575.1 Lachnospiraceae bacterium
AACATCAGTTTCAACTATTCCCTCTCCGGGCTGGAAGGACTTATCCTTCATACTCATATAGTGAGCGAGCATTGCTGCGTTTACGGAAGCTGCGATCTTTGCTGCACAGCTGGATTTTGCCCCGTCGCAGACTATTCCTCCCACGTTTGCCAATGTATTTGTAATGGTCTTAGCAATATGGGCATAATCTCCGCCGCTCATAAAAGTGATCGCCGCACCGGCTCCGCAGGCAGCACTTACAGCTCCGCAGAAAGCCGATAAAGCGCCTATATAATGCTTGATATAAATCGATACCAGATTGGCAACGATAAGAGCCCTCATGCGTTTTTCATCAGAAACACAGAGTTCTTTCGCATATACTATCACCGGCATTGTGACCGTTATTCCCTGGTTACCGGAACCCGAATTAATAACCACCGGCATCGGACAACCTGACATCCTCGCATCCGATCCTGCCGCCGCTGCCGCACAGGCACGGGTCTTTACGTTATTTCCAAAATTCTCAAGTATCGTTTTTCCAACACTCGCACCCCAGGCATTATCAAGTCCCTCCTGTGAGATTGCAGAATTCATCTCTATCTGCCGGTCTAAAACATCTCTTACCTCATCCAGATTTACCTGATTTGCATAATCTAAAAGACTGTCAAGTTTCATGAGACTCCTGTCGCCTAAATTGATAGATGCGGAATCATCCGTCTTATTACCATTTTCCATAAGCACCTTTCCATCTCTCTTTATCAGCGAGATATTTGTATGATGCTCTGAAATTACAACTTCCGCCTCGTGATCTTTTCCCTTAACAATTGCCTGTATATAAAGATTCGGAACATTCTCAACATAATTACAGTCACAGAAATCTTTCCCTACGAGCTCTCTTGTTTTTTCCCGGTCATCATCGGTAACCCCCGCTATAACCTCAAGCACCTTATCCGGATCACCTCCGACAACTCCAAGTGCCGCTGCCACTTCTATCCCGCGCTGACCGCCCGAATTCGGAACCTTCACTCCCTTTACATTTTTTATCATATTTCCGGAGCAGTTTATCGTGATGTGAACCGGCTCCTCATTTAATACCTTTCGCGCCATTGATGATGCATAGGCAATGGCGATCGGTTCGGTACAGCCCATCGCAGGGATTAGCTCATTCCTTAAAATCTTCGTATAATTATCCATTATTTTCTTACTGAGAAATGTTTCCGACATATAAGTTCCTCCTGTTGATAGAGCTATTTTACCATTTATGAATGCTCTTTTAAATAAACATTTAATTCAAATCTATTACAGTTTTATCAATAAGCCGATAAATATATGTAGGTTGTAGTTTGTACTTCTGACTGCATAAATATCACCCCAAAACTATATGCAGCCATTAAAAAGATGGAAGATCATCCGGAAAGGACGCGGCATGAAGGTACGAAAAATAGGTGTGAGCAAACAGATAATGATAGGCGTAATAGTTCTTTTCCTTATTGCTGATATAATCCTTGGATTATTTATATATAATAAAGCCTATAAAATGTTAAATGATCAGATCAAAAGCAATTCTGAAGGCATTGCAAAAGCAACAGCCGCACTCATTGATGGCAATATCGTTGCATCTGTAAAACCCGGCGATGAAAACTCCGATGAATATATGAAGGTAAGCAGTATCCTTACAAATATGCTTAACGAAACCGGCGTGGAATTTGTCTACACCGGACGTTATGCAGACGACGGCAGCGTCGAATTTGCCGTTGACGCTCAGTCTGACAGTTTAGCAATGATCGGAGACAAAATGACCAACGAAGATATCCTTCCCGCACTCGCAGGAAGCGTACATTCGAGCGATAAGCCCTACACAGATGAATTTGGACATCATATATCATCTTACAGCCCGATATACGTAAATAATGAAGTCGTAGGAGCAGTTGGTGTCGATGTAAGCATGGCCTGGATCGAGGAACAGACCGCTTCACTTATAATATCGATAATCATCATCTGCCTTGCAGTTCTGATAATATCAGCCCTGTTTTTGATCATGATAAGCAAAGCCTTGAGCCATAAATTTGAAATATTGAACGACAAGATAGTCGAACTCACAATGGGTGAGGGCGATCTTACAAAACAGATCGTTATCAACTCAGGTGATGAATTTGAAGTCATTGGAGGCAATATAAATAAGCTTATTGACTTCATACGTCAGATGATGCTGGAGGTTAAGAAGGGTTCTATACGTCTAAACACTGCCTCTAATAACATAGCAGATAATGTAAAAACTGCCAAAGACAGTGCAAAATCCATCTCTGAGACCATGACCGATATGAGCTCGACCATGGAAAATACTTCATCATCGCTAAACGAGATGACCGGAGTTATGGCTGATATAACAGATTCATTTAAAGGAATTGTTTCAGAGATCGACAGTGGACGTGAATTTTCCAAAGAAGTCAGAGATTCCGCTTCCGAAACAGGAAAGACAGCCAGTCAGGAACGCAGCAAAACTGAAAAAGAAGTTGCCGGAATTGCTGCGTCCGTTTCGGATAAGATCGAGCGTTCTAAGGGTGTAAGCAAGATTGAAGACCTTACCAGCAATATCATAGCCATCGCAAACCAGACTAATCTGCTGGCACTTAATGCCTCTATAGAAGCCGCACGTGCGGGTGAAGCAGGACGTGGCTTTGCAGTCGTGGCAACAGAGATCGGTGAACTCGCTAACAATTCCCAGTCAGCCGCAAGCGAGATCCAGACCGTTTCTTCAGAGGTAATATCCGCTGTAAATGAACTTTCTGCAGAAGCACAGACCCTTCTGGACTTTGTGGAAAGCACCACCATGAACGGATTTGATAAACTTGTAAAGATCAGCGATGAATATGTTGATTCTGCAGCACGCATTGATGAACTCATGGAACATTTTGCTGCTGCAACTGAACAGATACAAAGGAATGTAAATCTTATCAAAGAATCAAGTGAAACGATCAACTCTGCTGTAGAAGAAACCACCAGCGGCATCTTAAATACAACAGAAAGATCAGTTGAAATGAGTGATAATATGGAAAAGATCGACCGGGATGCTATGTCCAGCCGCGATCTGTCGGCTGAACTTCAGGCTACCGTCGGCAAATTCAAACTTGAATGATCTCAGCCAAACTTCCGATTGATATGTTGAATTTTGCCGCGGCCTTCTTTCATGGCCTTCTTGCAGGCATACATTTCAATATCAGATTCCTTTTCTGCATCATAGATACTGCAGAATCCATCTGACTCACATATGGCATGTCCATAGGCTACACTCAGATCGATTTCACTGGGGTTATAACGGTTGTAGGTTTCCACGCCCTTTTTTAGCCTTGCAGCAACTTCCTGATATAAGGCTTCAGGATTTTTCCCGAAGATAAGCACCATAAATTCATCGCCGCCTATACGGTATATCTCACCGTCATCTCCTACGGCTGTGCTGATTATCTTAGCACCGTTTTTTATGTACTTATCGCCCATGGCATGACCAATGCTGTCGTTTACTTTCTTTAGATTATTAAGGTCCAATGACATTACAACAAATCTGAAATTGCAGTTTCCGCCTCGACACTCTGCCAGAAGCTTGCCGGTCAGCTCTATTTCCCGCTCCATAAAGGCGCCGCGGTTATAGAGCCCGGTCATGGCATCAGTTCTTGCCTGTTTACGGTAAACCTCTGCCATCATTGCTTTTTTATCTCTCCGTACAGCCAGCTGCAAAGCCCTGACTATAAGTATGACTATCATAAAAAGATAGCATACGCGCGATATTGCCGCCCGGTCTGTTATTCGGTCATTATAATAAAGATAAATAAACAGATCCGCTACCAGGGATATCATTGTCAGGATCACACCTGTATAAACAGGATACGCTGCAGATATACCCGGATTATTTTTTACATACACTATATCCTTGATCATAATATTGATCGCCATCAGAAAATCAAAAAGAATTATTGCAATGGCTATCGGGAGCATTGTGTGATAGGATGCATATCCCTCATAATTTACCCAAAACTCCGCCGCGATCAGAGCTATCGTCAATATTCCTACTAGATTTGAAAATCGTTTATGCGGTGCCTCACTATACGAATCTACCAATACCGCCAGAGCAAAACCAATGATAAGCATAAGAAGATACGTCATTGCAGTATAAAGCTCAGGCTGTCCTGTAAGTATCTGTATGACCCTTGTCTCAAGCACAAATAAAAGACCGGAAGCTATTGAAAGTGCTCCCAGCGCAAAATGTCCTGTTTTCCGCTGCTCATCTATTCCCGGAGTCAAAAGTGTATATAGAAGTGTTGCAATTCCAAAAAATACTATTACAAGACTTTCTACAACAGCTATTATCCTTGATCTTAACATTGAAAAGACAAATGACTGACTTTCCTCTATCGTTACATCAGTAAAGCACACCGTCGTTGCTGTCGGAATTATCTCAAATGAAACTTCATTTCCAATATCAGTCCAATATATAGGAATTATCTGCATTTTTAAGCCTATATCCGGTCCTGCCATTCCGGCCGAATCCTGTGTATATTCATAAAAATACTGTTTCCCATATTCTTCCGGGTCATCATAAACGCTGTTTTCCGTCGCCTGCATGTAAACATTAAAATCCATACCCCTTGAGAAAAAACAAATGGCATAATTATCAGTCAGTTCTATATCGGACGGGATCTGAAAATGAACTGTATGTTTTTTCCCCAGATCTTCTTTTGAGAATTTTAAATCTTTTATATTAAATTTGTTTCCATCATCATCATACCAGTTTTCTGAACACTCAAATTTAACCCCCTCTGAAAAAAATATCTGATTCTTCTCTGTAAGATGGGCTATGATGCCATTAAATATGAACCATAATAAAATAATTGTGTAGAATATACTGAAAAATATGCGATGTATAAGCTTCTCTCGCTCCATTTCAGTTACCTTCCCAAAATTTGTGTCGTGTATACAAAGTGCAATCGTCATTATAATATAAATCCTGACACATGTAAATGATATGTCATATTAAATTCTTATAAACTTTTTTACCAATTATATTCTGAAATATGTTAGACTAGTTTTGGTTTGTGTAAATATAAGTTCATTTTTATTAAAAGGAGACCCCACTATGTATATCACTTGTTTGGATTTGGAAGGTGTACTTGTTCCCGAGATCTGGATCGCTTTCTCAGAAGCAACAGGAATTCCCGAGTTAAAAATAACCACCAGGGATGAACCCGATTATGATAAACTCATGAAATATCGTATCGGTATCTTAAAGGAGCACGGACTCGGACTTAAGGAGATCCAGGATACCATTGCAACCATAGATCCCCTTCCGGGCGCGAAAGAGTTCTTAGACGAGCTTCGTTCCATCAGCCAGGTCATTATTCTGAGTGATACTTTTACACAGTTCGCATCACCGCTCATGAAAAAACTCGGCTGGCCAACAATTTTCTGTAATTCCCTTGAAGTTGCGGATAACGGTGAGATCACCGGCTACAAGATGAGAGTTGAGAACGGAAAATTCACAACCGTTAAAGCCCTTCAGAGCATTGGTTTTGATACCATCGCAAGCGGCGACAGCTTTAACGATCTCGGCATGATCGGCGCAAGCAAGGCAGGATTCTTATTCAGAACCACCGATCAGATAAAAAAAGATTATCCTCAGTACCCTGCTTTCGAAAGCTATGATGAACTTTTAAATGCTGTAAAAGAACAGTTAATAAAATAAATCAAAAAGAACCTGCGGCATTTTTATATCTGCCGCAGGTTTTCTTTTTACTTTAACTCATTATTTTTTATCATTCTTAAACTTATTTAAGGTCTTTTTCAGCTGGTCGATATCTATCGGCTTCGACAAATGAGCGTTCATTCCGGCATCAAGACACCTCTGTATATCCTCGGTAAATGCATCGGCTGTCATTGCGATTATTTTAATAGTCTCCGCATCCGGCCTCTTCATGGATCTTATCTTTTCCGTTGCCTCGATTCCGTTCATATTCGGCATTCTTAGATCCATTAGGATCATGTCATAATAATCCGCTTCTGAATTTTCAAACATATCAGCGGCAATCTTACCATCTTCTGCACGCTCTATCACGCAGTCAGACTCTTCAAGGATCATCGTAGCTATTTCGGCATTCAGATCATTATCCTCTGCCAGAAGAATCCTGAGTCCGCTGATATCGATCTCATTTTCATCCGCAAGCGTATCTGCCGTATCAGATACACCATTCATATGCTTTCTTAACTCAAAATACAGCGTTGATTTAAAGAGCGGCTTTGAAACAAATCCATTGATATATGCATCTTTTGCCTCTTCTTCTATCTCAGACCAGTCATAGGCCGAAATGATACTGATAGGAATCTGTTTACCAATATTTTCTCTGATCTTTTTCGCAGTCTCCACACCATTGAGACCTTCCATCTTATAGTCTATAAGGACTGCAAAATATGAATCATTATTCTTTTCTGCCTCGACGACCTTCTCGATCGCATCTTTTCCGTTCATGCATATGTCAGGCCTGGTTCCGAGCTCCTTCAGCGTCTCGGCAGCTGTCCGGCATATATCCTCGTTATCATCCACCACAAGTATTTTCCAGTCAGGAAGCTTCATTTCTTCCCTCTTGACCTCAGCCTTTTCAAAATCTATCACGATATTGAAAGTTGAGCCCATTCCTACTTCAGATTCGACTGATATCGTTCCATCCATGGCATCTACGATATATTTTGTAATTGCAAGACCAAGTCCCGTTCCCTGGGTCTTGTGGATCCTCCGTCTGTCTTCTCTTTCGAAAGCTGTGAAAAGTTTCTGCCTGAATTCCTCTGACGTGCCCATTCCGCTGTCTTTAACAGATAGAAATGTCCTTACGTACTTATCGCCCTTCGGAGACTCCTCCTGTCTCATGCTGACGCTGATATATCCGCCCTTTGGCGTATATTTCATCGCATTGGAAAGGAAATTCAGCATTACCTGATTTATGCGGACACTGTCACTGTAAACCTCTTCTTCGATGATATTGCTGATAAAGATATCGAAATGCTGCTCATTTGCCTTTATCTGTGGTCTTACAATATCGCAAAGGGTCTCCATAGTTTCCTTGAGCGAAAGAACGTCCATATTCAAGGTCATCTTTCCGCTCTCTATCTTTGACATATCCAGCACATCATTGATAAGTCCAAGCAGCTGTTTTCCTGACAGAGTTATCTTCTTTAAACAGTCCTTTACCCTGTCTTTATCATCAATATGCTCCGTTGCGATAGCTGTCATTCCCACTATCGCATTCATAGGCGTTCGTATATCGTGACTCATATTTGAGAGGAAATCGCTCTTCGCCTTGTTCGCATTTATAGCCTCTTCCTTTGCAGCCAGAGCTTCCTCTCTGGATTGTTCGATCCTCTTCATCTGCCGCTTCATTATTACACCATAAGTAATAAATACGGACAATAAAACAACAGTGATGATCGCAAGCGCAACAAACATTCCATAGGTACGGGCCTGTCCCATAAGTGAAATAGTATCATCCAAAACACCGTAGGGCATGACTGAAAGAAGATACCAGTTGGAATTTTCAAGCGGCATTATACATGCACTTCTGCGGTAATTTTCTCCGCGCTCTTTGTCAATATAGCGGGTATTTACCATCAATGTCCCATTATTTGAGATCGTCTGCCGGATCTTCTCCATATATTCTTCCGAAGTCATTCCTTCCGGATGAACATATTTCGTTACTACGCTTTCATAGGACTCTTCATAGGATCTAATGACATAGCTCGTATCACGACGTATGATATAAAAATCGACCTGTGATCTTTCATCGTCAAGATTCATAAGCTCTTCAAAAACCGACATCGGTTTACACCAGAGAAGTCCTATGCTGTGCTCTCCATTTGACATTGGAAGGTCAATAGGCACTGCATAAATGATCATCTGCCTCTTTTCCGACCATCCTCCGGTAATTACGACATCTCCGTTAGCCCTGAGGCTCTCCATAAGGAAATCCGAATCGCCGAGACGGACGATTTCTTCTCCATAAAGAGTCTCCATTTCACCGGAATCGGAAACCAGTGAGCAGTTTGCAAGCTTCTGAAATTCCGCAGCATCCCTAAGCTTGCCGGCGACAAGTTCTGTATATGCCTTATCCTTTATTCTCTCCAGATTTTCTTCCATCGATATTATCTGGCTGTTCCGGATCGACATCAATGCATTAAAACGGCTGGTTTCCTGAGTGGCTTTTTCCATCAGGAAAACCTTTGCTATTTCGCTTACATCCTTTTCGGTCTGCATATCCATATATTTATTAAGGCTTATAAAAGCTGCCCCGATAAATACAAATAATACAAAGAGACCTAGAATAATTACTCTGAATTCTTTTTTCATTAAATGCATCCCCCTCACAAGATACACCGGCAAGACAATAGCTTTTTGATTCAAAGCTTCAAAAGAGCTCTTCAGATTCTATATCACAATGCCTCTATCCCTGACTTTATCTGCTTCATATCGGCATCAGTTCCATCCATATTTACTTTTGCAATAACAGGCACACCATACTTTTCTGCGATCTTATCTGCCGCAAAATTATAGGTGTCCGCATGTCTCTCTAAGCTTCCGCTGCCGACAACGGCCTTCACCCCGGGATTGCCCTCAAGGAATGTCTCAACTTTTTTAGGGATGATTCCTTTTCCATCGGTATAAGTAAATATTACATAGTCTTCGGAAATTTTTTCTGTTCCGTCCTCGATCTTTAACGCATCGGTGATCCCAAGTCTCTTGACTATTCCCTCTACGTGTCCGTTCCTTGAAGCGTAAACTACCTTCATGATTAACTCCCTTCTCCGATCTTTAGATCAGCATTGATATATAGGTCTTTTTTAGGATTTCGCCTTTTACGCTGTTCGCCTCAAAGTTCCTACGAGGAACGCTCTCGCTTTGGGCTCCGACGCAGCAGTACATAATGCCGCAAAAAACGCGGCATAAGTGCTGGCGTCTCGCACAATCCTCTTTAGGAACATTTGAGGTTCGCAGCTTGGGTTTACATGAAAACGTAAGTTGCGAGGCTTATCTGTTTCCAAAAGAGGGGTCATGAAAAACGCCGGTCCTTGTTCCGCGTTTTTTGCGGAACTAGTACCGCTGCGATTTTTCTTTTGCAGCGAAAGCGTCCCTCGTTGGAAACAGATAAGCCGAACAACGCAACAGGAGATAACCTAAAACAAAATCCTAAAAAAAGCGATTTTCAAAAATAGACCGATATTGTAGTTCCGACGCCGGGCGCACTGTCTAATTCGATTTCGGCCTCGTGGATCTCCACGATATGCTTGACGATGGCGAGACCGAGACCGGTTCCGCCGGTTGCCTTTGACCTGCTCTTATCTACCCGGTAGAAACGTTCAAATACTCTCTGCTGCTCTGCTGCCGGAATTCCTATTCCGTTATCCCTGACCACCAGGACTGCCCTGTTCTCTTTTTTAACGATCACGCTGACTTTTCCGCCGTCATTATTATATCTGATGGCATTCTGCACCAGATTTTCAATGAGTTCCTTGACCATATCCCGATTGCCGACCATCATTGCCTGGCTTCCTTCGAGACTCAATTCCACATTTCTCTGAGTCGCGGAGACCGTAAGTGTTTCCATTGATTCCATAGCGATCTTATATAGATCGATCTCTTCAAAAGACGGCTCTTTCTCGCTTCTGTCAAGCTCAGAAAGCCTAATTATATCATTTATAAGCGTGAGAAGTCTGTCAGAATTTTTCCTGATTTCCTGATAAAAATGTTCCTTATGGCTTTCATCTGCCATTCCGGTCTCTAAAAGCTCTGCATAACCGGAGATCGCAGTTATCGGTGTTTTAAGC
>JAIKZC010000459.1 GCA_024682575.1 Lachnospiraceae bacterium
ACACCAAGTACAGGGATTCCTGTCTTTTCTTCCAGAAAATCCAGACCTGATCTCAATAGCGAAACATCACCCCTGAATTTATTTATGATAAAACCTTTTATACGTTTTCTTTCATTCTCAGTTAAAAGCTCTACCGTTCCGACAAGTTGGGCAAAAACTCCGCCCCTGTCAATATCTCCTGCAAGTATTACAGGCGCATCAACCATCTCGGCAAGACCCATATTTACTATGTCGTTTTCTCTTAAATTTATCTCGGCAGGGCTTCCGGCACCTTCTATAACGATTGCATCAAAATGTTCTTCCAGGTAGCTAAAAGCTCTCATTATATCCGGGATAAAATCTTTTTTTCTGGAAAAATATTCACGTGCACTCATATTCCCAAGAACTTCTCCGTTTACGATAACCTGAGAGCCCGTATCATTAGTGGGTTTCAGGAGGATCGGATTCATCTGGGCGATCGGCTCTGTTTTAGCTGCCTCAGCCTGCGTGACCTGTGCACGACCCATTTCCAGTCCGTTTTTTGTTATATAAGAATTAAGCGCCATATTCTGAGATTTAAATGGTGCTGTTTTTATTCCTTTTTCTGTTAAAAGACGGCAAAGTCCGGCGGTGAGAATTGATTTTCCCACCCCGGACATTGTGCCCTGTATCATTATTTTTTTAGTCATTTAAGTTTCCAAATATCACGATTATATTCAGCAATGGTTCTGTCTGATGAGAAGAATCCTGCCTTTGCGATATTTACGAGCATCATCTTCTTCCACTTGTCCTGATCCTCGAAATCAGCAAAAATCTTGTCCTTCTCTTTGATATAATCTTCCAGATCAATAAGTGTCATGAACCAGTCTTTATTTAAGAGCTCTTTATAAAGTCTCTCAAGGTTCTCTTTGTGACCTACCTTCAAAGCCTTATCGCTTACAATGAAATCAACAGCCTCTTTGATGACTTTTGACTTATTGTAATAATCCTTTGAAACATAGTCAGCCTTTGCATAGTGATTGATAACTGTATCGCTGTCTACACCGAAAATGTAGATATTGTCATCTCCAACAAGCTGATGGATCTCCACATTCGCACCATCATCAGTTCCAAGTGTTACGGCACCGTTAAGCATAAACTTCATATTTGAAGTTCCGGATGCTTCCTTTGAAGCAAGCGATATCTGCTCTGAAACGTCACATGCTGGAATGAGTTTTTCTGCATAATCAACGTTATAGTTTGTAACCATGACAACTTTAAGATAAGGACTTACATCCTTGTCATTATTAACGATCTCCTGCAGCACGAGAAGCAGATGTATGATATCTCTTGCTATAACATAAGCCGGTGCAGCCTTTGCTCCGAAAATGCAGGTGATAGGGCGCTTCGGCTTTTTGCCTGCCTTGATCTCTAAATACTTGTGAATGATATAAAGCGCATTCATCTGCTGGCGCTTATATTCATGCAGTCTCTTTACCTGTATATCAAAGATCGAATCCGCATCAATGTCAACGCCTTCACGCTCTTTGATTATCTTAACAAGATCTGCCTTCTTCTGATCCTTGATCGCACGAATCTCATCGAGTACCTTCTTGTCATCCTTAAATTTAAGGAGTTTCTCAAGGTCATCAGCATCTTTTCTATAGGTCTTTCCTATGGTCTTATCGAGAAGCGCTGCGAGCGGTCTGTTGCACTCAAGAAGCCAGCGTCTGAAGGTGATTCCGTTGGTCTTATTGTTAAATTTAAGCGGATAGAGCTGATAGAAAGGATTAAGTTCTGTCTCCTTTAAGATATCTGTATGGATCGCAGCAACACCATTTACGGAATATCCATAATGAATGTCGATATGAGCCATGTGGACTCTCTTTTCATCATCGATGATCCATACCTTTGGATTATAGCTGTAAGCCTTCTTTATCCTGTTTGCAAGCTCTTTGATGATCGGTACAAGCACCGGAACAACCTTTTCAAGATAAGCTAAAGGCCATTTCTCAAGCGCTTCCGCAAGGATCGTATGGTTTGTGTAGGCACAGGTCTTAGAAACCACATCGATCGCATCATCAAAGGTAAATTCCTCTTCCTGGGTCAGGATCCTTATAAGCTCAGGAATGACCATCGTAGGATGAGTATCATTTATCTGGATCGCTACATGCTCATTCAAGGTATGAAGGTCATATCCCTTGTCCTTCATTTCTTTTATAATGAGCTGTGCTCCGTTTGAAACCATGAAATACTGCTGATAGATTCTTAAGAGATTTCCTGCTTCGTCGGAATCATCAGGATAGAGGAAAAGGGTAAGGTTCTTATCAACCTTAGTCTTGTCAAAGTCTATTCCCTTTTTAACAAGCGATTCATCTATTCCCTCAAGGTCAAAGAGATGAAGCTTGCTCATTCCGCTGTCATAGCCGACTACATCAATATCATACATGACAGATTTAACTGTCTTATCACCGAATTTAACATCAAAGGAAACATCGGTCTTTCTGAGCCATGAATCTTTTTTATCGATCCAGGTATCCTTCTCAGCATTCTGCAGATGATCCTTAAATACCTGCTTGAAAAGTCCATAATGATAGTTGAGTCCTATTCCGGCTCCGGGAAGTCCCAAAGTAGCGATGGAGTCCATAAAGCAGGCTGCAAGACGTCCAAGTCCACCGTTTCCAAGTGAAGGCTCCGGCTCTTCTGCTTCTATCTCTGTAAGGCTCTTTCCGTTCTCCTTAAGGATTTCCTCTATCTCATCATAAACACCAAGATTTATGAGGTTATTGGACAAAAGCTTTCCTATGAGAAACTCTGCAGAAATATAGTATATCTGCCTGTCACCGCTGTTGTAAGCCTTGTCGGCCATCAGATTTTTCGTAAGCTGCAGTAGCACATGATAAAGCTCTGCCGTAGTACACTGATTTATAGGCCTTCCATAAAGTTTCCTTGCCAGTTCATCAAATCTTCCCTTCAATTGCATTTATTCTCCTTTCAATCACATAAAAAAATTAATAAACCCCTTTAGCTTATCATTCATATCTAATAAAAATCATCTCACATAGATCTCAGCCATATCGTGAAGCCGCTTCTGCAGTTTCTTCGTAAAAGCATTTTTCTTCATGCGCCAGATCCAGTTGATCCCAAGCGTAGACGGCATGTTTATCCTTGCTTCGCTTCCGAGCGATAGCACATCCTGCATTGGTATGATCGCAAGATTTGCTGTCGACATATATGCAAGCCTTATGAATTCCCAAGGTATTTCCTTTTCCGGAACATCCTTTAGATTCATATATCTATCTGTGTATGCCTTCGTCTTTTTATTAAGACTTCTGTACCAGCCAAGTGTTGTATCGTTATCATGAGTTCCTGTGTAAACCACACAGTTTTTATCATAATTATGAGGCTGATAAGCCGAATCTCCCAATGCATCAAAAGCAAACTGCAAAATCTTCATTCCCGGATATTTTGTCCTCTTAACGAGTCTTAATACTGCCGGTGTAAGGTATCCCAGATCCTCTGCAATGACCTTTCTGTCTCCCAGAACTTCCTTCATGGTTTTGAAAAGTTCAAAGCCCGGACCCTTTTCCCATTTACCATTTTTCGCAGTTTTAGCGCCATAAGGTATATTGTAGTAGGATTCAAAACCTCTGAAATGATCGATCCTGACCATATCATATAGCTCAAAGCTCTTCTTAAGTCTTCTCATCCACCATTCATAATTGGTATTTTTGTGATATTCCCAATTGTAAAGCGGATTCCCCCAAAGTTGTCCAGTTGCCGAAAAAGCATCAGGCGGACATCCTGCAACTCCTGTCGGATCAGAGTTTTCATCAAACTGGAAAAGCTCAGGATTACTCCAGGCATCCGAACTGTCAAATGCAACATAAATAGGCAGATCACCTATGATCTCGACGCCCTTTTTATTTGCATATTTTTTTAAGGATATCCACTCTGTAAAAAATTCATATTGAATAAATTTATAAAATAGAATATCCTCAGCAAATTTTTTCTTTGCAGCTTCAATTGCCTTAGGATTTCGCAATTTTATGTCTTCATCCCATTCAGCCCATGACTTATTTTCATAGGAATTTTTGACAGACATATAAAGTGCATAATCTTCCAGCCAGTATGCATTATCTCTTTCAAAATGGTGAAAATTTTTGTCAGCATTTATCTTGCTATTCTTAAATGCGATCCGTAATAATTTGAAGCGCGATTCCCATATTAATCCATAATCAATCTGCTCTTTATTCTTGCCAAAATTAAAGCTGTCAGCTTCTTTCTTGCTTACCCAGCCTTTTTTGATAAGAGTCTTAGGATCTATGAAATACGGATTACCTGCGAAAGTTGAAAATGACTGATATGGACTGTCTCCATAGCTTGTCGCACCAAGCGGAAGGATTTGCCAATAGGATTGACCCGCTGCAGCCAGATTATCTGCAAACTGATAGGCCTCTTCTGAAAAACAGCCTATTCCATAGTCTGATGCCAGCGATGTTATCGGCATAAGTATGCCGCATCTTCGCGTTTTTTCTTTCATGAATTCACCTGTACCAACTTCTGTCAAAGCTGCCCGATCCGTCCGGACCTGCAGTTTGCTGCTCGTCTCATATGTTTCACGAAATCAAAACTAAATGAGAGTTTATATTTACAAGTTACGTATTACAATAACAGATAAAAAAACTAACATTACGAAAAGTCATATGAATATAAATTATCAAATTTATTATATACTATTAGACAAAAAAATTAAATAATTTAAGGCATATTTTGTGATATTATATATTTGTTACTGTTCACACCTTGCAGGTGCTCACAGTAACTGGATTTGCCCATTTTAAGATTGCCTTCAGCAATGGGGCAAATCCATATTTCCTGCTTTATACGTTCTTACGCTCAGCGCAGCAAGTGCGCAGAGCTGTGTGAACTGTAACATATATTTAACTATTTTTAGAACAATAAAAGTTTTCTCCGGAGGTTCGTTAATGTCAGAATACAAAGACCAGAAAAACTATGAAGCCCGACAGAAGGCCAATCTCATAATCGCCGAACTGCCGCCCTTTGTGCGCGACTATTTTCTTGAGCGCGAGATACGTCTTTCTGCCATGTCCATATATTCCTATGCAGGCCAGCTGAAAACTTTCTTTAATTTCCTGCATGATTCTAATTCTTATTTTAAGAATAAAAGTTTAAGAGAAATAAGCCTTGAGGATCTCGATAATTTAAATGACAGGGACATTGTCGAATTTCTGCATTACCTCAGAAATTATCCCGAGAAAACAAGGGACGGCAAAATTCGTTATGTTGAATGCTCTTCCACCACTATCCAGCACTACATGGTTACCTTAAATACCTTTTGGAAATATTTCTATGTAAGAAAGATGCTGCATTCCAACCCTATCGACCTTATCACAAGAGCCCGTCTGCCCAAAAAAGAAGTAATATATCTAGACAAGGATGATAAAAACCAGTTCGTTGAAACTGTTAAATCAGGAACAGGTCTGAGCAAGCGCCAGAGCAAGTTTCATGAAAAGAACCGTGAACGTGACACCGCGATAATTCAGATTTTCCTCGCCACCGGAATCCGAGTTTCGGAGCTAGTCGGAATGGACATAGATGATATCAATCTCCGCCGGCACAGTATCAATGTCTACCGAAAGGGCGGTAATTTCGATACTGTCTATTTCAGCGACAGTGCGGGCGAATATCTCGAAGCCTATCTCGCATGCCGAGAAAAATACAAACCTCTTCAGGACGAAAGAGCTGTTTTCCTCAACCGTTCCGGAGAGCGGATAAGCGTACGCTCTGTTGAGCTTATGGTCAAAAAGTATATTTCAGCTTCTGTCCCCTCCGAAGCCAAGAGAATAACTCCCCACAAGCTCAGAAGTACCTACGCTGAAACTATGCTCAAAGCCACCGGAGGCGACCTCGAGCGAGTTCAGAAGCTCCTCGGTCACTCCTCCATCACCTCAACGACCCACTACGTTGCCAGCACCGAAGAGGAAAAAGAGGCTGTTCGAAATCTTTCGGATTGATTATATAGTGACGCCGGCAGAACGAGACTTATCAAAAAAACTTTTTAGAACGTAAAGCGTTTTTAAACGTTCTAAAAAGTTTTTTTGCAATTCTCATTCTGCCGGCTGTCTATTAATATTCGTCAAGAAAATGATGTTTCACACCGTCTTTCTTATATGCGATCACAGTAGCAAGATTTACGTTTTCCACACTCTTAAAAATATTGGATTCAACAAAAGGATTGCTTTTCTTTAATTCTGCAATAAGCTTTCGTGTTTCGATTCTTTTCGATTCACTGATCTCGTCAGTTGCACTTGCTCCGATCGCCTCTGTAAATCGACATGCGCACTGGAGAAAGCGAAGGTTATTATAATCTCTCCATGCGATAATATCGTCCTGTCTTATCAGATACATTGGTCTAATAAGCTGCATTCCTTCGAAATTAGTCGAATGAAGCTTTGGCATCATCGTCTGTACCTGACCTCCATATAACATACCCATAAGAATTGTTTCGATAACATCGTCATAATGATGTCCGAGAGCTATTTTGTTGCAGCCCATCTCCTTAGCTTTCGCATAGAGGTGGCCTCTTCGCATCCTCGCACAGAGATAACAAGGACTTTTTTCGATATTTACTACCGCATCGAAAATCGTACTTTCATATATTTCTATCGGAATTCCTAAGATTTTAGCATTTGTCTCTATCAGTTTTCTATTAATATCTGCGTATCCCGGATCCATTACGAGAAAGGACAATTTAAAATCAACCTTTTTGTGTCGTTGAATTTCCTGAAAAAGCTTAGCCATCAACATCGAGTCTTTTCCACCCGAAATACAAACACAGATATGATCGCCGTTTTGAATCAGCTCATAGTTTTTGCACGCTTTAGCGAATGGAGCAAAGATATTTTTATGGAATTTCTTTCGTATTCCATTTTCAATATCCTTTATTTTTTCATTAATAATATCTCCATTTTCATTATATTCATTAATATAAGAAATTATATCTGAATTTAATTCGTTAATCGAAATCTGTTCACTCATAAAATAAAACTTACCCTGTATCTATTGAATTTATAGCTCGAAAATAAATAATAATGGGTTTCTTTCCAAAATGCAATAGTTTAGGATGTGTGAAAACGTAAGTTTTATAAAAAAATTCTTGTCAAGCTGAGATGGTTGGTTTTATAATTAGAAGCTGTGTGTTTATAATTTTTTTATTTTTAAGGAGAAATGTAACTAATGGACAGCGAACAACTAAAACCAATGTTTTTCAGCTCTTTGAAAGGCTATAATAAAGAACAGTTTTTCAAAGATCTCATTTCCGGCGTAATTGTTGCCGTAATTGCCCTTCCACTTTCGATCGCCCTGGC
>JAIKZC010000474.1 GCA_024682575.1 Lachnospiraceae bacterium
GCAAAGCTTATAGGTCCCACAGGCGGATATCTGGTGTCCTTTATACTCATGGCTTATATCGCAGGAATTTTTATTGAAAAATCCAATAATATTTTTATTCAGATGCTTGGATGTTTTATCGGACTGCTTCTCTCCTATACAATAGGAACCATATGGCTTTCCGTTCAGGCATCAATGTCACTGACTGCAGCTCTTGCAGCAGCAGTTATTCCTTTTGTTCCATTTGATATAATAAAAATTGTTCTTGCAGTTCTTCTTGGCAAAGAGATCAAAAAAAGAATAAAAATCTGAATAACACTAAAAAGGCGCTTTTGGAAAATCCCAAAAGCGCTTTTTTTATCTGATAAAATATTTAATTATTAAGCTATCAGCCTAAATCTTTTCCTACTTCGATCACGCGGATAAGGTTTGTTCTTCCGCTTACACCAAGAGGCATTCCGGCAGTAAGCACAACTGTGTCGCCGGGCTTTACATATCCTGCAAGCTCTGCCATGTGAACAGCGGAATTCAAAAGCTCTTCCTGATTATCTTCCTGATGAATAATAAGAGGAATTACATCGAAGAAGAGGTTTGTCTGACATGCAACCCTTGATGAAGGTGAACATGCAAGGATCGGGCATGTAGGCTTGTAACGCGAAAGCTTCTCTGCTGTGAATCCTGACATTGTTACAGTAATGATAGCTGCAGCATCTATGTCCTCAGCAATAGTACATGTGGCATGAGAAATTGCAGTTGTAGTTTCTTTCATTACAACATCTGCATAACGCTTACGCATACGCTCTTTATAGTCAATGTCCATCTCTGTCTTTTCAGCGATCTTAGACATTATTTCAACAGCTTCTACAGGATACATACCATTAGCTGTCTCTCCTGAAAGCATGATAGCTGTTGTTCCATCATAGATAGCATTTGCTACGTCAGTGGTCTCGGCACGTGTAGGACGAGGATTGTGCATCATGGAGTCAAGCATCTGTGTAGCTGTAATAACCTGCTTTCCGGACTGCTCAGCAAGCTTGATGATCTTTTTCTGAACTGCAGGAACATCCTCAAGCGGGATCTCTACACCAAGATCTCCTCTTGCTACCATTACGCCATCAGCAACTTCGAGGATCTTTTCGATATTATTAACACCCTGAACGCTTTCGATCTTGGCAATGATCCTCATGTTTGCATTCTGGCTCTCAATAAGCTTTCTAACTTCAATGATATCCTCAGCAGTTCTTGTAAATGAAGCTGCGACCATATCAAATCCCATTCTGCATCCGAATATGATATCTTCTCTGTCCTTCTCACTGATAAAAGGCATTGAAAGATCAGTACCGGGCACGTTTACACCCTTCTTATCAGAAACGGGGCCATCATTTAATACTGTGCAGACAATATCAGTAGATCCTACTTTATTGATATGAAGCTCGATAAGACCATCATCAATAAGAATAGATCCGCCCGGCTTAACATCGTTTACAAGACCCTTATATGTAATAGAAGCTCTTGAGGAATCTCCTTCGATATCATCAGTTGTTAAAGTAAACTCCTGGCCTCTCTTTAATTCAATCTTATGATCCTTGAAATTACCAAGACGGATCTCAGGACCTTTTGTATCAAGAAGTACACCGATAGGCATATTCATCTCGGTACGTACTTTTTTCAAATTCTTAAATTTATTTCCATGCTCTTCATAATCACCATGTGAAAAGTTAAATCTGGCAATATTCATTCCGGCTTTTATAAGCTTTCTGAGCATTTCCTCGCTCTCTGAAGCCGGTCCTATAGTACAAACAATCTTAGTTTTTCTCATTTTAAATCCTTTCTTCTTCATAGGTGTTTCTTCTTATTACATTACACCTTCATATTCAACATTTTTTCCTAAACCACGTCATTCTAACACAAAGTTTTCAACTTGTGAATAGCGAATTTTGACTATTATTTAACGCAGTCAGGAAACGTTTTCCGTATTTTTCAAATTTATTCTGTCCAACGCCGCTTATTTTAAGCATTTCGCTCTTGTTTTTAGGTCTTTCGACAGCCATAGACGCCAATGTACGGTCAGAAAAAATCATATAAGGATGAAGTCTGCTTTCCTTCGCAATAGCTGTCCGAACTTTTCTTAATTCTTCAAATATACGTCTGTCCTCTTCTTCAAGGCTCTCCGCTGCAGACTTCTTCTTTGCCGACGTATATGTTCTGGCAGGCTTAGAGTAAGACCTTTCTCCATGGTAGTCGTAATCACCGTCGACATCAATTGGAATCCTGAGTATCTCTTCTTCCTTTTCTTTCATGCATACTGAGCAGTTTCCGCAATTTTTTACGCCTTTTTCGCCAAAATACTTAAGGATTGCATCTCTGAGGCAATATTTTGACCTGCAGTAATAGGTCATCTTTTTGAGTCTCTCTTTATCCTTTTCCATTACTTCAGACTTCTGCTCTTCACTGAGTTCGCTGTTAGCCTCACGTCCATGCTCGATAAGCCAGTTATTAAGATGCCAGTCGCTTTTAGCATAATATAATATACACTCTGCCATATCGCCGTCACGACCGGCTCTTCCAGCTTCCTGATAATAACTCTCCATATCTTTAGGCATATTATAATGGATCACATATCTCACATCTGACTTATCAATTCCCATACCAAAAGCATTTGTAGCTACCACGATCTGCTTTTCACCGTTTATAAAGGCTTCCTGATTTTCGATTCTTTCTTTTTCCGAAAGTCCCGCATGATATTTTGTGACAGAAAAGCCATCTGCTTCCAGTCTTCCGGAAACCTCTTCCACCAGCTTTCTCGTAGCACAGTAAACGATTCCTGAAGCTCCCGGAAGTGCCTCTTCCTTATCAGTCAGATAAAATTTAAGCTGTGAATATTTATCCCTCGGCATCTGTACTCCGAAATACAGATTTTCCCGGTCAAATCCTGTAGTAACAGTCTCCGGATCTTTTAAGCCAAGAAGGTCTATGATATCCCTTTTTACAGTTTCAGTAGCTGTTGCAGTATATGCTCCAACCATCGGCCTTTCCTCAAAAGAATTTATAAAATCGGCAATTTTTAAATAACCTGGTCTGAAATCCTGCCCCCATTGAGAAACACAATGTGCCTCATCTATCGCAACAAAAGGAATATAGACTTTTTCATCATTTACAAAGCTCAAAAATGAATCAGTTTCAAGCCTCTCCGGCGCAACATAAATGATCTTATAACGTCCTCCTCTGGCAAGCTCTAAAGCCTTTCTGTACTGTCCGGCAGTAAGCGAGCTATTGAAATAGGCCGCATGTATCCCGGCAGCATTAAGAGCCTCTACCTGGTCTTTCATTAGTGATATGAGCGGCGACACGACAATAGTTATTCCTTCGAGCATTAAAGCCGGAATCTGAAAACAAACAGATTTTCCGGCTCCTGTTGGCATTACGGCAAAAGCATCTTTTCCCGATAGAATTGCATTGATCATTTTTTCCTGTCCCGGTCTGAAACTGTCATAACCGTAGACTTTCTTTAAAACCTCATTTGATTCTTTCTGCAAAATAGTCTCCACGTTCTTCAAAGTTCTTAAAATATCCGTATGAAGCTGCTGCCGGCGACAATACGCAGGCCGCACCCTTATCGGTTATTTCTTTTGCAAGAAGGATTGCAGCCGCCAGATCATCCCTATAGTAGAGATTCTTTCTTTCTCCGGTCTCGCTGCATATTCTCTTTCCTGCATCATAAGATGCGATGAAATTTATCTCAGAATGTTCTTTAATGAAATCCTCTAAAATATCGTATTCTATATTTCTGTCCATTCCGCCTATGAGCACTGTTTTAACATTTTCTATAGAATTCACTGCACCTATCGCAGCTTCCGGTATAGTTGAAATAGAATCATCATAATAACGTATTCCATCATAAGTGCCCAGATATTGAAGTCTGTGCGGAAGACCATGAAAGGCCTTCATTCCCTCTCTCACACTTTCCTCATTTAAACCAAGTTCGTCGACACAGATTTTTTTGACAAACTCTGCATTATATTTATTATGCTCACCCGGAATCGTAAGTTCATAATGACCTATATGATCCTCACATATAACTCTCTTCTGCGCCTTTGTCTCAAAGACGGGCACCTGACAGCCTACATAAAAAATATCGTTTTCTGTCTGGTTTTTTGTAATTCCTTTTTTAGCATCAAAATAATGCTCTTCCGTAATATATCTGTCGAGATGATCCTCAAAAAGATTTAAGAATACAGCAATGTGCGGTGAAACAGTAAGTCTCTGACATTGATGACAGGACAATTCAAAAACTGCTATTTCATCCGGATTTTCTGCCATTTCAGCATAAAAATCGAGACAGGGTACAGAAATATTTCCAACAAGACACGTCTTCTTTCCGCACTGTTTGATAGCATTGTATAAAAGACAGCTTGTCGTACTTTTCCCCTTGGTTCCTGTTATACCAATGGTTCTTTCAGAAAACGCCTCTAGAAAGACCTGCGTCTCAGAAGTAAATTTTGGATTTTCCTCCTCGAAAGGGATTCCCGGGCTGACAAAAATATAGTCATATTTATCGTCATCAACTCCGCTTCTGTCTCCCTCATATATTTCATAAGAAGAATCCGGACAAAAATTTTTTATAAATCTTTCTGTTGCCTTTCCCTCACGACCATATCCCCATATAAGGATAGACCTGCCATTTAAATATTCAATACTGCTACGCACTTTTCCAATGCTCCCTTTAATTTTTCTTCATATCCATCAGGAAGAAAGTTTTCTTTTTCCCAGGCTTTCATATATTCTTTAATATCTGAACTTCCGGCCTCAATCGCATTTCTGTATTTTTCAGTAAGAATGCTTCTTCCGCCTTTAGCAATATACGCCTTAAGAGAAGCAATCACTTCTCCTCTGGTTCCAACACATTCAAACGGTTTATTTTCATCTATTCCGGTAAGTTCTCTGAAATCTTTTTCCAAAGACTCCTTATCAAGAAGTTTCTCTCCAAAAATATTTATAACTTCCTTTTCACTAAGAAATGGTGAAAGAATAATATAAACAAAAAGACATTTCGGACAATCACAGCACCAGATTCCCTTTTTACTGCCCACATTACAACTTCTGAATACACTGTGGTATGACCTGAAAGTAGAAAACAAGGCTGCTATCTGTAATTCCGTCAAGGGTCTTAAAAAACTGAAATAATGAATATCACTGCTTATAAGTGAATGAAGATATTCATCAAAATCCTTTTCAAATTCATAACTCTTAGAATACTGATGGTTAACAAATGAATCCTTTACAGTAGTTTCATTAGCACTGGTCTCATTCGAAAGTGCAATAAACTTCTTCTTATTCAAAAATGCTGTTATTACTGATGAAAAAGCAACTATGGCAGAAAAAGGAGTATGCCCATTCAAATATCCCTGCTTATTTAACTCAAGCATATTTTTATCAAGTGTCCTTAAGGCACAGAGATCTGTTTTTTCATCATTAAAAACTTCTATAACTTCTATTGCAGAGGAATTGTGATTAATATGATAAGTTGAAACATCCTCATCTTTAAGGATTTCCAATGAAACAACAGAATCCTTGCCTCCGCCTACCGGGATCATGAATCCTCTGTAATCCGTATCGTCATTTATGAGTTCTTCTTTTCCATCCTTGGATTCTATTGTCAATAACTCTTCTTCTCTGATATTTATGCCATTTCGATAGATAAATTCACCAAGTCCGTTGTAAAAAAGCTTTCTCCACCATAAGGATTTTTTTTCACTCAAATGTCCGGCTTCAACTATGACCTTTTCCGGGCAGACACACTTGTAATAACTTATAGCCTCGGTCATTCCCAGATTAAATAAAAGGACGTCAAGAACTTCCGAAATATTTTTGTCCTGCAGATCATTACGTCCGACAGGAAATTCCCAGGTCGGATGAAATTCAGCCAGCCCCGGAGTTTCAAAATCAAAAGTAACTTTCAACTTGTTATTTTCAATTGTTTTATGATATGCCCTGTAAATAAAAGACTTATATTCTTTTCTATATTCCTTAAATTTTGCAGAATTATCCAATTATTTCTCACCTTCCGTGTTCTAATTAAACTTTCCGATTAAGTTTACACCAAATAAATGATGTTAGCAAACATTTTATATGAAGTTACAAAGCCGTTCCAATTTGGTTATTTTTACGTTAAATACTTGACGAAACGCTAAAATAGCTGTAAAGTTTACATAGTGAGTATATAATAAAATCCAAATATAGAGGAGAGTTGATTATGGGAAGAAAAGCAAAGACTACTAGTGAAACTCCTGCAGTTAAAGAAACTACTGCTGCGAAGAAGGTTATCGCAGAGGCAGCAAAAACTGCTGATAAAAAAACTGAAACTGCTCCTAAGGCTGCTGCAAAAAAAGCACCTGCTAAGACCGCTCCTGCTAAGGCAGCTGCAAAGTCTTCTGTAAGCTTAAAGACATCTCTTAGTGTTCAGTATCAGGGTAAAGATTTTTCATCAGATGATCTTTTCAATGCTGCAAAAGATGTATGGAGTAAAGATACAGGCAAAAAGATTGCAGATCTTAAATCTCTTGATCTTTATGTTAAGCCTGAAGAGAACAAAGTTTATTACGTAGCAAATGGTAATGAGCTTGGCTCTTATGATCTTTAATATATAGTTTTAACATATATTTGTCCGGACAATTTCCCGTTTTATGTTGTATAATTCAGCATAAAGCGGGTTTTTTTTTGATTTTTGCTGAATTTTAAGCCAAAACTATTGACGAAAGCCCATATTTGCGCTATTCTACACATGGAACGTTGATTACATGCGGTTTTCAGCGGTTTTAAGTCTGAAAATCCGCGTAAAATTGGGGAAGTGAGGAATTTAAAATGAACAAAGCAGAATTAGCAGCAAAAGTTGCAGAGAAGGCTGGCGTTTCAAAGAAATCAGCAGCTGAGGTTATCGACGCATTTACAAGTTCCGTTACAGAAGCAGTTGCTTCAGGTGAGAAGGTACAGCTCATAGGTTTCGGTACATTTGAAGTATCCGAAAGAGCAGCACGTACAGGAAGAAACCCTCAGACAAATGAAGAGATTAAGATTCCTGCATCAAAATCTATGAAGTTCAAGGCTGGAAAAGCAGTTAAAGAAGCCGTAAATGCAAGTAAGAAAAAAGGCAAGAAAAAGTAATATTTAAATATGTACACCCTTCGGTCTATGCCGAAGGGTTTTTTTGTGCATTTTTATTAATTATATTTATACAATGATTAAATTATAGTAAATTCACGTTAATTATCACTAAATTGTTGTTAAGCTAAATCAAAAATAAATGAATTTTTCACAAATTGTATACATACTTCTTGACATATTGTACACATTATACTATACTGTACCTAGTTAAAAGCAATATAACCTGTTTGGTCACAGGTTTTGAATTTAGATCCAGATAGTCTTAGATTCAAAAGCTAAACTGCATATTGGGCAAACTCGGTGCAAACCGAGGACGCAAAACTATAGGGTCCTGAAAATGGACAGCCAGTTGCCATGACGTAGTTTTCCTTTACATTGGAAAGTAGGAAAAACGAACATGAAAAAAGATATTTTTACTAAACTTATCAAATCTTTATCCATTTTGTCAGTTACAACATTTGTTGTTTTATCATCTACGATGACAGCATTCGCTTCAGATGCAAATACAGTAGATTCCCAGTTATTATCAAGCATAAATGAACTTAGAGCGGAAAATGGTCTTCCTTCTCTTACACTTGATGCAACTCTTGTTTCTATTGCTGAAACAAGGTCTGATGAAGCGTCTGTATTATGGTCTCATACTCGTCCCAGCGGCGGAAAAGGTGCTGATATGATCAGCCATGATAAATGGAGAGGTGAAAATCTTTCTTACGTAACATATTCTTCTTACAATGGTTCAGATTCAGAGCAGTCAAGCGCAGCAAGCTTAATGTTCAAGAATCTTTGTAATTCACCTTCTCACTATGACAATATGGTATTTTCATCATATACAAAGATTGGTATAGCTACAGCTGTTACAGAAACAGCAAGCGGAACCAAGGTAACAACAGCCTACATGTTCTCCAACTAAGACTATAGAATTGCAGAAAAGGGATGCAGCCTGACCAACTGCGTCCCTTTTCTGCGTTTAAAAATATAGGGATCTATTTTAGGATATCTCCTGTTACGTTGTTCGATTTATCTGTTTCCAACGAGGGACGCTCTCGCTGCAAGTGAAAAATCGCAGCGGTACTAGTTCCGCAAAATACGCGGAACAAGGACCGGCGTTTTTCATGACCCCTCGTTTGGAAACAGATAAACCTCGCAACTCACGTTTACACTAAATTATACATTCTATAAATATCAAAAAACAGCCGGAAGATTAAAATAAAATCTTCCGGCTGTTTTAGAATAAGCGAAGCCGCGAACCTCAAATGTTCCTAAAGAGGATTGTGCGAGACGCCAGCACTTATGCCGCGTTTTTTGCGGCATTACGTACTGCTGCGTCGGAGCCCAAAGCGAGAGCGTTCCTCGTAGGAACTTTGAGGCGAACGGCGCAACAGGCGAAACAAAAAACGATAGTTCATCAAAAATGCAGCTCTGTCCGCTGTATGAGATCGGTCTGCAGTCTTGTTCCAAGCTCGACAAAATAGGCGCTGTAGCCGGCTACTCTGACAAGCATATCCCTGTAGTCTTCCGGATGTTTCTGAGCCTGTCGCATAGTCTCGGCACTCATGATATTAAACTGGATATGCATCGGACCTTTATCCATATATTCTCTTATGAAGCTCATCAGATTATCCCTGCCCTGTTTTCCGGCTACCGCATCCTGTGGAAATCTCATATTCATAAGTGTTCCGTTGGTTGCAAGAGAATGATCGACCTTTGCAACAGAGTTTGCAAGCGCAGTCGGTCCGGCAATATCATGAGAACCCGATTCATTGTGTACAGGCCCCATATTTTCAGAAATCGCCTCGCCTTTCTTTCTGCCATCGGGTGTAGCATTTGTATTTACTCCCATTGCCACATTTGCATTTACGGAATAAACACCAGGATGGAAATGTCCGCCTTCAC
This sequence comes from Lachnospiraceae bacterium, assembly GCA_024682575.1. Taxonomy (GTDB): domain Bacteria; phylum Bacillota; class Clostridia; order Lachnospirales; family Lachnospiraceae; genus NK4A144. Next base: position 9,034 of record JAIKZC010000474.1, read on the forward strand.
GTAAAGTTTCTCTTCCTTCAAGCTTTTTGCAGTAAGTTTCAAAAACATACTTGAAAAGATCATCTGCATAATCATCATCATTTCCATAATGATGAACCTTACTGCTGTTAACAAGAGCATGAAGCCATTCATAACCTTCCCAGTTATTTTTTACAGCCTCTAACATTTCTGCTCCCGTGCAAACCTTTTCTTCAAATACCAACTGCTTTATAGCTGATAAAGAATCTGCACAAGTGGCAATTCCGCTTGCCTGAGGACCAATTCCATTATATTTTGCCCCACCTGCATTCAGATCCATGCCCTTTTCCATGCAGTCTTCAAAAAATGCAGAGACATAAGGCAAAGGCTTGAGCATCATGTGCGCTTTTTCAATAACCCTCAATGAATCACACATTTTATCTGCCCAATAGCCAACCTGTGAATCAAAAGCTTTTAATACTGCTTCAAAGTTCTTGAAATCATCAAGTGAACCCGTATCCGGACCTATCTGTTCATCAGAATCCAGACATTTTCCGCCGTTTATAACGAGCTCCATCATTTTAGCTGTATTTACATAGGCTGCATCATGCCAGCCATATTCTCTGCCCGGAAGATCTATCTCCACGCAGCCTACAACACAATAATCCCTGGCTTCCTCAATGGTCATTCCCTTTTTCATCATTGCCTTTACAGCCGGTTCATCATTGAAAAGCTTTGGATGGCCATATCCTGCGCGAATACACTCTACAGCCTTACAAAGAAGCTCATAGGGCGTATTTTTATGAATCCTTACACACACCCAGGGATTCATCATTCTGGTATGAGCAGAAGCCTCCAGCATTAGCATGGTAAGATCATTTGTCGCATCATTACCTTCTGAATCTGTACCGCCTATCGTCAGGCTTTCACCGCCGAAACCTCTGCCGTTACGGAGAGCCATGCTTCCGCGGTCTTTAAGCTTTGTGGGATTATTAAGCTTCACATAAAGAACTTCGATGAGTTCAAGGACAAACTCCTTTGTGATCTTTCCCTCCATAATATCTTTTTCATAAAATGGATAGAGCCACTGATCCATCCTGCCGTAGGAAATAGAATGTCCATTACCCTCAACAGTAATAAGACTTGTAGCTATCTGGAAAAGCTGAACTGCTTCATAAAAGCTTTTTGGTGCATCCGATGAAATATTTCTGCATACTTCAGCAAGTCTTAAAAGCTCGTTTTTTCTTGTTTTGTCATTTTCTTCAGCAGCCATTTTTTTTGCAAGTGAGGCATATCTTAAGACATATTTTGTTACTGCAGAATACATAATGACTACTGCACGATAAAACTCCGCCTTTTCAGGATCTTTTTCATTTGAAAGTTTCTCTTCAGCTTCTTTTCTTATTCCTCCAAATCCAAGCTTCATAAGTCTTGGATAATCGATTGCGAGATGACCTACTCCGGCGTAATGATAGAGATTCGTCTGAAAAACACGTGCCCCAATTTCCGAACCTTTTGTCTCTTCATCGGTCAGATTGTCATCGATATAGTCCTCTATCGTCTTTCCTCTCCACCATTCACAAAGCTCGAGGATTTCCTCTTTTTCTGAATCATTACGGATATAAAACTGATCATGTTCTCTTTCTTCAAAAGGGAAATTTTTTATCTCATTAATGATCCATTTTACGGAAAACTCAGGATAAATAGGTGAAGCCTTTGCCGGCGCACATATCTCACCTGCTATAAGATCATCATCATATATATAAAGATCAGCATTCAAAAGAATATTTTCAAAAGCATAGGCCGCCTGCATAGTTCTGCTTTCACCCTCATGTGCCTTGTAGCTCTCTGTAACGAGTCTGAGCCTCTGTACATCAATATAATATTCCCTATCGAGAAAAGTACGGCGAAGCCTGTTAACTCTGGCAAACGGAGACCAATCATCGTGATGAACCTGGTAACCCAGTCCATAGCTTTTATCATAAGCTTCTGTTCCAATTGCATTCGTATGTTTTTCTTTATTGATCATTATCATTTGTACCCGTTCTGCAGGATATACCTCTGCTCTTAAAATATTCCTCGATTTTTCTGACTTTATTCTGAAAAGCTTCTCTGTCAACTTTGAAATCGCCCATCGGATAATCCCGACATAAAGACCTGTATTTTTCCTCACCAAGCCTCATATAGCTCAAAAGCTGCAGCTCTTTTATCCTCCCTCCCATTCGGTCGAGAATAAACGCTGCAGTCTCTTTTATATTTTTATCATCATCATTAATTCCCGGAATCAAAGGTATCCTTAATATAAGCTCAACACCTTCTTTTGAAATCTTCTCAAGATTTTCCAAAATCAGCTCATTTGAAACTCCGGTATATTTTTCATGTGTTTTCGGATCCATTGCTTTTATATCTGCGATAAAAATATCTGTATATGGAATAATTTTCTCAACTTCATCATAGCTCAGATGCAGACATGATTCACAGCAGGTTCCGATATTTTCATTCTTACAGGATGAAAATAGTTCTCTTACAAAATCTGCCTGTAAAAGAGGCTCGCCTCCGGAAACCGTCACACCTCCGCCTGATCTATCATAATAACCTCTGTCTTTTCTGATTATATCCATACATTCAGAAACTGATCTTTCAATTCCCCAGACTTTGATCGCATCAGCCGGACACTTTTCTGCACATTTCGCAGATTCA
>JAIKZC010000532.1 GCA_024682575.1 Lachnospiraceae bacterium
CCGAAAGAAATAGTATTGGGGTAATAAGTAAATCCCGCAAACTGTTCTTTCAGTTCACTGTTTTCATTGAACATATACGGCACATAACCACTGATAGCACGGTCGAGCATAAGTACGATAACATTTTTTCCGCTCTTTGAAAGAGTTATGAATGGCTCAGCATTTTCAGAAGCTGCCTTGGCCTCTTTAACGTCATCAGAAGCAGCAAGCTCTGAATTAACCTTCATAAGATTTACACCTGTAAAGATCAGAGAGCCAAGTAAAAGTGCAAGACTGACCTTTTCAATAACCTTGGGAAATCTGTGGAGAAGCCACGCTGCCACGATCATTATAATGAGCAGTGCAAGTATGTTCACTGCCATTTCGGTAAGCGTAAACGAAGGTATCCTGTCAAATATCAGATCGATCGTTATACTTCCGAAATTTCTGTTAAAGCACATATAATTTACAACTGCTGCTATCGATATAAGGTAAAGAACAAGATTATATACTCTTCTGCCCTTCTTATCCGAAAATCCGTAAAGGATTATCCCGCCCCATACCAGAAAATATCCGGCACAGATTGAGAGATCCGTAAGAATATACCGCAGCGGGTTGATGTAATCATCCTTATCCACAAACTCCAGCGGTGAAGCGCCTATAACTGCCAGCGGAATGATCGCTCCCATGAAAAAAGTAAGGAATACCCCAAAAGTAACCACCATTTTAACCGATGCATTCTGGGGAATATATTCTGCAAGTCTCTTCTTTAATATACCGCCTCTTTTAATAAATCCGGGATGCTCTATCCTGAATCTCGGAATATTACATATTATAAAGGCAATGATCATAAGGGCATTTCTCGTAACTGAGTAAAGAAGCCCCTTTTCTGCAGCCACGATAAATACTACAAGCGACGCATAAGAAATAAGATATGCCAGCACCTTCTTCGGATTGGGCACAAGCTTCATAAAAATGTTTTTTGCCAGCGAGAAGAGATTGTTAAGTGTCCAGTAAAAAACAAGTCCTGACGGGCAATGGTAGAGAAATACCAGGAAGAAAAGAGCCAGTATATAAAGCTGAGCCTTATCCTTAAGCCTGAAGCCTCTGGTATAAATATAGCCCGATATAAAATTGATCAATGTCATTAATATAGGAAGAAGATTGAGTGTAAGCCCTCCTATATGTATAAGCTGATCCGGAGTTCCAAGGTTCTTAAATATAAAGAAAGATGTCCCGTTCAGCAGGCTTAAGTTCGAAAGATATCTGTAAGCTGCTGTAAAAAAAGGAATCTGAAGGAGCAGAGGAAGTGATCCTCTGAACACCATTAGCGGAGAATAATTCTGCTGCCTGTAATAGGCCTGCAGGATCATGAAACGCTCATCACCCTTAAAGGATTTCCTTATATGTTTAATATAGGGAGCCATTTTTTTCTGAATCTCTCTCTCTTCATCCTGTATGGCATCCGCCCTTCTGTAAAGGGGGAATGACAAAAGATTAACTCCGAGACTGACTCCTATTATTGCAAGCCCGGGATTTGAAAACGCTCGATAACCAATTGAAAAAATGAGCTCCATTATCAAAACCAGCGGCATTATTATTATGTTATATAATATCGTAAGCATATTTTTGCTCCTTGTTTAAAAATCCACACAAACACCAATTATACATTATTTGCATTTTTACTACAAGCAAGTTGTTAAAATGAGCCTTTTTGACGTATAATACATTGGTACAAAGATAAAAACAAAGGATTTTCAAAATGCCCGATAAGAAAAATTTACTCATAATAGTTTCAATTATTCTCATACTAATACTCAGTACAGCCTACAGTTTTAACAGTGCCTTAAAAAATATGGCTGATCTTTCCGCTGATGAAGAGACCTCAAAAGAAGCCAACGCTTCATCAGATGATCTTTACTGGGATATTTCATCCGACCTCATTGCAACACGTACTCCCTCATCAAATACAGCGATGAGCAGTATATACTGCCTTGTAAATAAAGAAACAAATCCCGAAAAGATTTATATATCTGCGATCCAGGGATCAGAAAATATCTATTATTATTTCTTTCTTCCCGCTTTTGGAGATTTTTCCGAAACCAGACTTATGTTTGGAAATTACAGTACAGATATAAGTCATATAACTATTACCGATATAAACGGAAATGCAGTTGACATTCATAATGGTGATACCATCTCCTTTGCCGCTGATGCCTCAATGTATACGGCAGAATTCTATGATAATAACAACGAGATCTTTGACAGCGGTCTTCTTTTCTTTAAGAAGGCAAATGGAAACTCTTCTATATTTATAGACACAACAAGCGGTTCGATGGATAATGTCCATTCTGATAAATCCGTCAAGGAAAGCGGTAAGATCAGCATATTTAATGAAAGCGGTCATTCAGAGCTATCATCTAAGCTTGATTATATTAAGGGTCACGGAAATTCCACCTGGAAAAGATGGAAGAAGCCCTATCAGATAAAGCTTAGTTCTGCAGCCGATATACTCGGAATGGGATCTGCTGATAAATGGATACTCCAAAGTAATGTATATGATGCATCTGCTATAAGGAATTCTCTTGTTTTCTCTCTAGCCGAAAAAGTCGGACTTAAATATACTCCTGAACAACGACGCTGCGAACTCTATCTGAACGGAAGATATGCCGGTCTTTATCAGATTTCCGAAAAAGTAGAGATCTCAGAGGAACGTGTCGATATTAAAGATCTGGATTCAGCCAACAAAGAAGTTAATTCTTATTCAAGTCCGGTCAACAATCCCGGTGATATCAGCGGCGGTTACCTTTTAGAGCATGATTTTGCTGAAAGACTTACCTCCGGAGAAAGCTATTTCAGAACTGAGGGTGAAGACGGTTACGTTATCTGCAGTCCTAAATATACTACAGATGATGAAAACGAATATATTTCAAATATATTCCAACAGGTAGAAGATGCTGTATGGAGTGGTGATGAAAACCTTTCCAATCTCATCGATATGAAAAGCTTTGCTGATAAATATATCTTAGACGAACTTGTCATGAACGATGATGCCGGAATTACGAGTGCTTACTATTATAAAGATTCCGATATAAACAGCAGCCTGCTCTATGCAGGACCGGTTTGGGACTACGATCACTGTCTCGGCAAACATGCTAATCGCCTGATCGGTTATCCGGATACATTAAATTTCTGGACAGGAAATTACCGCAACTCAACAAAGCTCTTCTTCGGACTATACACATGTCATCCCGAATTCCTTGAGCTTATCAAGTCAGAATGGACGGA
>JAIKZC010000533.1 GCA_024682575.1 Lachnospiraceae bacterium
CATTCATTGAAATCGCCTACCAGACTGACATTTCTTGCATGAGGAGCCCAGACTGAGAAGTAAACTCCCTCAACACCGTTCTCTACTGAAAGATGAGCTCCGAGTTTCTTATAAATGTCATAGTGTGTACCTGTTCCGAAATAATACTGGTCATCATTTGAGATGTAGACTTTTTCAGGCTTTTTTTCTGCCTCCGAATCTTCAAGCCACTTCGGAACTGCAGGTGCCGTAGGCGGTGCCTCGATCGGTACCACTTCTGCGAGACTCTTTTCTTTTAGAAGTTTTTCTTCCTCTGAAAGCTTTGCTGCTCCCACAGATTCGTTTTTTGCTGATGACTGTTGAGCATAATTTCTGTTTCTATTTTTGCGCTTGCCCATTGGTATAATGCCCCCATTTATATTTATATTTTATTTTTAAATTGAAAAATCTTTTTCCCTCAAAACTATCAGATCATTGTCATCATAACGCTTGCCGACTATAAGGTCTATCAAATGTCCCGGAGTCCTTCTGTCTGCATGGCTTATAGCGCCGTCGACAATTTTCTCAACTTCATTGATATTTACCGAATGATCTGCTGTCTGCATCTCGTCGATACGGGTATAAAGAGCAAGCACGCCCATATCATCAATAGCATATTCTTTCTGCCTTGCGTATTCTCTTGCATGGAAAACAAGGTCATCATTCGTATAAGTTGGAATATTTATATTTACATTGAAAAAGTCTTCCATCCACTCATGAGATGCCATTGTCTTTTTCATTGTGAGTCTTGCATCCTCAAGGAAGAGAACAATGTTTGTATCCTGGTTATCTAACATCTCTTTTATTGTCTCAAGTGATTTTTCACTTAAGTCTCCGGCTCTCTCTATGAGCAGAGCTCCGGTATCAAGAGATCTGATAGCTTTCTTTATATCCTTTTTATTCAAAAGGTCTGACTTTATCTTTGCAATCTTTCCAAGAAAATCCGGATTTGTCTCCCTCAGATCGTTTGCAAGTGCACCGGCAAGGCGTACTCTCGCTGATTCCTCGTTTCCGGTGATTATGACATTTCCACGGTTTCCGGACATCTCGATATTATCAAGTGCTGATTTTATCAGTTCCGGAAGGTCATGCATGGCAAGGAAATCTGCAAAAATTTCTTTTTCCTCGTCAGTAAATCCTGTAACTTCCTTAGGCTGAGGAGCTTTATATTTCTTTGTCTTAGCCTTAGTTTCAGGATCATCATTTTTCCTGGATTTTTTAACCTTGCGTGTCTTCTGGGAGTCTGCCTTTATCTCTTTTGGTCTGTCATTTTCCCTTATAGAACGCTCTTCAAATTCGTCTTCCTCATCCTGCTCATAACGACGTTTAAGCTGCTTACTTTTTACAGTTTTTCTTTCAACAATTTTAGGAAGGTCATCTGTCTCTGTCATATCTGCAGTCGTATCTTCCGGAAGCTCTCCGGTCATTTCTGCAGTCACATCCCCCGGAAGCTCCCCGGTCATTTCTGCGGTTATATCTCCTGTATATTCAGCAGGCTTTTTTGCCTCACTGACCGGCATCTTTCTTTCTTCTGTTTCAAACGGAATTATCCTTTCCTCTGTTTCACGGATAGGCTGACCCGTTCTTTTTGCAAATTCAGCAAGATTTTTCCTGATCTCATCCTGAAGGTTTACTGTGCTGTAAACACCGGTATTGAAAGGCTTTACTTCTATTTCATCTACATTTATTTTATTAAGAATTTCCTGATGCGGTATTCTCTTTGTAGGCTGATCTGAAACGTCGACACTCTTTATTTCTATCGACATTGCCGGATCGGCTTTTATAAGTGATTTCTCCGGAAGCGGCTCCGGTTTTGCATCCTCAAAACGAGCCTCTTCTGCTCCAGCCTTTGCTTTCGCCTCCGCCTCAGCTTTTGCTTCAGCCTCAGCTTTTGCCTTTGCTTCTGCCTCTGCTTTTGCCTTTGCTTCTGCAGCTGCTCTAGCTTCTGTTTCTGCGTTTACTTCTGTCTCTGTCTCAGTCTCTGTTTCTTCAGTCCTTACTTCAGAAGCTTCTTCTATTTCTTCAGCAGCTTCTGCCGTTTCTTCAACAGTTTCTTCTATTTTTTCAGCAGCTTCTGCCGTTTCTTCAGCAGTTTCTTCTATTTCTTCTGTTTCTTCTGCAGGCTCAGCTTCCTCGACTCTTTCTCTGACCTGAACTTTTTCAGCCTTCTGTAATTTATGCGGCTTAGTATCCCTGACCTCGTCTCCGAGCCTTAATTCTGCTTCTTCAAGGTCATTCTCATCACCGTTTTCTTCCAGTTCTCCATTAGAACGAAGTTTGGCACCGGACTGATTGTATTTTCTCTGTTGATCTTCTGTCAGGCTGACATGTTCCATTTTGAGTTCCATAGCCTTTGTGACATATTTGCCCCGTCCAAACCAGACTATAAGCTCATCACATTCGTCTATGCAATTCTTTTCCTGACCGTCTAAATGATATAGATAGGCAAGTTCATAAGCCCAGCGCTCATCATATTCTACAGCTTTTAATTTCTTCAAAAGCTCTATGCATTCGCCGAGTCCTACTCCCTGTGACCTGTATAATTTGTATTGAAGTATATATACTCCGGAATCACCTTTAGCCAGACGCATATATTCCTTCAGATATTTTACTGCATCCGTGATCTCCCCGAGTTTTATACTGATCTCACAAAGCGCATAAACCGTAGTCCTGAGCTCAGGATTACGATTATACATCATCATAAGGATGCCCTTCGCATCATCATAACGTCTGTTAACTTTGTAGATTTCACTGACCATTCCGAGCATAGAAGCACTTCTGACTCTTCGCCAGTCAATAGTATCAACTATATTCATCGCTTCATAGAAATCTTTGCTCGCTATCAATGATTTTATCTGTGCCACACGCACTTTATATTCATAACGATCCAACTCTTTATACCCCTTACTGCCTCTTTAAAACTGAATTGTATCCATTCTTCGACATAAGTTTAACACAGTGCTCAACTACTGTCAAAAACTTGTTGACTTTTTATATCAACCGTGTATTTCTTTTAAAATTCCTGTTAATTTTGCAAATTCTTCAAGCGAAAGTTCCTCTCCCCTTACGGTAACTTTTTTATCAATTCTTAAAATAGAACTTTCAATTTCTTCTTTTGAAAACTGAAGAAGCGGAGAATTCTTTAATGCATTTGCCAATGTCTTTCTTCTCTGGTTAAAAGCTGCCCTTATAAGGCTGAACATAAGCTTTTCATCTGCAACTTCCACCTTTGGTGCCTTTGCCCTCTCCAGATGAACCACCGTAGAACCAACCTTTGGTGCCGGTATAAAGCATTTAGGTGAAACCTCTGCCACAATCTCAACATTTGAATAATACTGGACTGCCAACGAAAGTGCTCCATAATCTTTGCTTTTAGGCCCCGCCTTCATCCTGTCAGCAACTTCTTTCTGGATCATAACCGTTATGGAGGCGATAGGCGCATGACTTTCGAAAAGTCCCATTATTATCGGCGTTGTTATATAATATGGAAGATTTGCAACTATATGAAAAGGCTTACCGTCATTTTCCTTTGCTGCAAGCTCGTTTAAGTCCATTTTGAGGATATCATTATTGATCACCCTCACATTATCGTATTCTCTAAGAGTCTCTCCCAGCACAGGGATAAGCTTATCATCTATCTCTACGGCTATTACTTTTCCTGCCGCTTCACAAAGATGCTGTGTCATGGCTCCGATTCCCGGTCCTATCTCAACTACAAAATCATCTTTTGTCACGCCTGAAGAAGACACGATTTTCTTTAATATATTATCATCTATCAGAAAATTCTGTCCGAATTTTTTCTTCAGGACAAAATCGTATTTCTGCATTATTTCTTTTGTTCTTGATGGATTTCCAAGATCAGCCATAGGCTTAAAAACTCCTTAATTTCAACTTATTCTTCTATCCTGTAAAGTCTCAGCGCATTCTCATAGGTCTTTTCATAAACCTCATCCACGGATATTTCCTTTATCTCGGCAATTTTTTCTGCAACATTCGGGAGCAGATCTGACGAATTTCTCTCTCCCCTGTGGGGTGTCGGTGCCAGATAAGGGCTATCCGTCTCCAGAACAAGATTTTCCAGCGGCATTTTTCTTACAACTTCTACCGTCTTTTTAGCATTCTTAAATGTAACGACTCCGCCAATGCCCAGGAAAAATCCCATTTTAACGTATTCCGCCGCTATTTCGGGCGAATATGAAAAGCAGTGAATTACTCCTCCGATCTTTCCGGCATCCTCAGCTTTCATTATCTCAAGCGTATCCGCTGCCGCATCCCTCGAATGTATCACCACAGGTTTATTTGTCTGTCTGGCAAGATCCAGCTGCCTTATAAACCATTTTTTCTGTATTTCGGGAGCGGGATTTTCTTCCCAGTAATAGTCAAGCCCTATCTCTCCCACTGCCACTGCCCTGTCAAAAGAACTGAGCTTTTCTCCGATCGATACTATATCATTTTCAGTGATATCTCCACATTCGCCCGGAATTATTCCCAGTGCTGCATAGGATTCCTCATGTTCTTTTACCAGATTAAGACAGGTATCCACTGATTTCAGGTCAGAAGCAACATTTACAAAATGTCTTACCCCTGCTTCCCTGATCTTTTTTATTGCATTTTCTCTATCTTCATCAAATCTGCTGTCGTCATAGTGCACATGTGTATCAAAAATTTTTATCATTTTCCAATTAATCCAATTCTTCCATCTCTTCTTCGATCCAGTCACATCTCATAGTCAGCCAGTCTTCCAGCCATTCGATCTGACTATCCCAGGAATTATCTCCGTAAACTTCCGCAACTTTATTGCTTTCCTCTTCTTCGAGCACATCCCATCTGATGAAATTCATTTCGGCATCATATTCTATATTATATGCTCTGTCGGCCACTTCATCTGCCGCCTTCTCGAAAGCTTCTTTTACTCCGTTCTCGTAGACATCTTTCATAACCTCAAGGAATGTTTCATTTTTTAATAAAGCCGGATAATAATCTCTCGCTCTTGCAGTCCATCCTGTAGGCCATAAATAATCTTCCTCCAGAAATGGCATTTCTATGATCCCAGCCGTTCTGTCATAGTCCCAGGCAGGTCCCATATACATTTTGCCTTCACTTGAGATCCAGTAGAGATAAACACTTCTTCCTGTTGGATCAGTGGTTTTCGAAAACTCCTGCAGCCAGTAATATTTTGCCACTGACTCCACGTCCAGCAGTGAAAGATCCGATTTACTGTCGTAAAGCTGCTCCATTGCATCTATAAGATATTGCTCTGAACGCTTTATTGTTTCGCTTCCGCGTACGTCCCTCAGTTCTCCATAAAGCTTCTTGAAATTACCTTCGCCCTCGGCATCTTCATTCAGATATGCCAAAAATGAAAATCCGTCAGCGTCCATTCCTATACGATATAAGTAATCACCGTCTCCAAGCTCTACCCTGTTTTTCGCATTTTCTACTTTTTCAGCCAGAGAATATACTCCGCGGTATTCTCCGTTTATAAAGAGATTAACCTCCTTGATCTCTGCTGTATAGGGCATGCCCATATCTGCTGCCAGATTTAAGAATACCTCGTTTCTTAAAAGCGAAAAGTCCCCGGCATTTGCAAGCAATACCCAGGTCTTTGCCTCACCCATGTTAAGGAGATCTGTGGATTTCTCAAATTTTATCTGATATGATTTCTTATCTTCTTTCCAGGAAGTATTTCCGCGGCCACGCATTTTTACTACGCCATCGATTATATTTCCCTCATAATCATCCATTTCGAAATATGCCTTTGTGGAAACGTTATGATCCTTGTCCGCCTCAACATCCTCGAGTGCAGGATATTCATCATAAATACCAAGATTTATGCTTGGCAGATCAGACTTCATGACTGTCACATTTATTCCACATATCTCTATATCAGCCTCTGTGAAATCATGCTGAACTCTTTTCAAAAGAGCTCCATCCTCATCAGTCAGATAAAATATTAATTCTGACTCATCTGCTGTCTCCGGCAAAAAGATGTATGCCTCATCTTCTTTCATATATGCTTCTACGTCAAAATACATTCCGGGGTTTTCCTTTGCTCTGACTACGATTCCGGAAAACTCATCCACTTCTGTATTAAATTTTGTTTTTTGAGGAAGGTAATCTTTAACCGCCATGTATATTGAAAACGTAATAATAAGAACGCTCACCAACAATACTATAAGAAAAAGCCAGTCAAAGCCCGATTTTTTTCTTTTCTTCATATTAATTATTCATTCTGCAATTTAAAGCATCGGTGCCACCAGTCTCAAGAGGCTATGCTTTATCCTTACCGGTATGCTTCTATGCGCAATATACTTTTCTGTAACTTCTTCGCTTTCATCAAACATTTCCATAAAGTCATCGTATATTTCGCTTATCATCTTTGTTCTGTAGAAAAATACCCCGTTTTCAAAATGAAGATAAAGGCTCCTGAAATCCAGATTAACAGATCCTACAGTGGCCTTTTCATCATCCGATATACACATCTTTGCATGAGCAAAGCCAGGCGTATATTCGTATATCCTTACCCCCGATCTGACCAGCGGTGCATAATAGGAACGCGTTTCTGCATAAACCAGTTTCTTGTCCGGTATACCGGGTGTTATTATCCTCACATCAACTCCGCGTTTTGCCGCATCAGTCA
>JAIKZC010000534.1 GCA_024682575.1 Lachnospiraceae bacterium
AGGTCTCATCAAAATAAAAAAAGCCATAAAGAACAGCATTGCTATTCCTATGGCTTTTTTAAAATCCAAATAAAGCTTCATACTTATACCTCCTTGTATTAGAAGACAACCCCACAATCGTCTGTCTACAGTATACCACACAGCATACTTGTCATACAAGTTCGGTATTAACAAATCCATTGTGCAGAATATAATGACATGATGTCAAATATATATATGTATCTGCTTTTAATTGATCTTTACTGTACCCTGCACCTGATAACCCTCGAAATATATTTTATTTTTTGAGGAGAAATAATCAACATCTTCTTTAAGCTTAAGAACTGTTCTCTTTGTTCCTCCGCCCGGTTTATGGGTTATCACTACAGCCTTCACGCTTTTAATATTATCGCCTTTCTGATTAACGATATAATAAACCGAGTTCTCTTCTTTTGCCTCTTTAACCTTTGATATTTTATCCGTAGCCTGTATCATTCTTGGATAAACTATGATCTCCGCGATCGAAAGATCCTTAAGTTCCTTTACAAGCTCCTTCATAGCCTTCCTTATCGCAGATTTTTCTGATGCTGAACGAGTTTTTAACGGTTTTACTCCTTTTAGATATACGCTTAAACAGGACGTTACCCCATCATAATTACTGCTGTACTCTGTTATAAGCTTTATTTCCGACGGTTCCAGACTGATATCCCCATATTGAAGACTCAATCCCAGATCTGCGGCATTTATCACTTTACGGTTTCCGAAATAAGGAACATATGAATAAACATTAACATAGAGGCTATCAAAACCGGTGATCTGCTCAGTAGATAATCCATACTTTGAATTTGTTGTCTGATAAACAGATGCAAAATTCAGTTTGGCAGATTTATAATTCAGACCATAGTCCCATACTGTCAGAACCACAGAAAGAGGAAGATCGTAGCTTTCATTTAATTCAACCCATTTTTCAGTTGCATCAGCTATTTTAATATTAAAACTCTCTTCCGTTCCTCCCTCTTCTGATAACTGGCTGTAAAAAAGTTCTCCTGTATCCGGATCACCTAAGCTTATGCCGGCTATAGCATAATTATCCGTTGCAGTAAAAGAAACAGCACAGCTTTCATCTTTACCACTGTAGCTTAGTTCTCCCATCTCAGGCTTTGTAGTATCATAATAAAAATCTACTGTTTCTTCATATCTTTCGGAAGACGGACCTGCCGTAAGCAGTTTTTTCTTTAATGTTATTAATCCATCATCTTCATTACTGCAATAACCATCAAAAACAGGTTTGGATATCATGTTATCCTCTGTGTAACAAAAGCCTGTAAGTTCTGACTCTCCGCTTTTTTCTAGATAATCCTCAGAATAATACTCAGATAACTCATTATTTGCATTTCTATATTCATAAACCATAGAAGCAGCATTTCTGAGTGTTGTAGTCTGTGGTAAAAAAATCGTCGGTGCACAGTCTGCATAAGAATTTGAAATGACCAATTTATCAAGATCAGGTGTCAGTTCACTATCATCAAAATCCTCGTCACAAACCGGCAGTAAAGGATTTATTCCCAAGGGATAACCTGTATTTGCATTAATATAGGTCTCAGCCTTTAATATCGGCTCGTTTTCAGAGTCGATGCGTTCATCAAATACCGGTTCTATTTTTCCCCAGTCCCCATAAAAACCAAGATAAGGAACCGTAAGATTGACCGCCTCATCATCGTCCGAATCTTCTAAAATACAATATCCTTCCACATAGGCACCATTTACAGCATTTTCATCGATCCAGTCCTCAAAATCATTTTTTATATTTACGGTTACTGTAAAAGATGCTTCATCATTTGCTTCTACGAAGATTTCACCATCCTCATAGGCATCACCTGTATAGGATACCGATGCATAATTATCATCTTTTAAGTCAAAATCTTTACCCTTAAAACAGTCATCTTCTACTTCCTCTGATAAAACCGATGTTGAAGGCGTATATGTCTTATCAGTATCTGACATATTGTGAAGCGTTATTGTAAATTTGAATTTTCCATTGCGCTCTGAATTATCTCCTAATTCTGCCTTTACAAATTCTTCATTTGCGGCATTTTCCACCGTTGCGTATACCTTTGATGATAAAGCCGCAGAAACATTGGCAAGACCGGCTCCCTGCAGCCTTGGTGATATAAATAAACCTGTATCACTATCAGTCTGTGGTTCAGCCGTTGACATTAAAAGTTCTATGATTCTCTTTCTTTTTTCCTCATCAGAAATACCTGTAAAATAGTCGTTATCATTCTTTTCGATATACTCTCTGATCTGTGCACAATAACCTGCGACCAATGCTGATGAGTCAAATATTCCATCCATTGCTGAATAGTCAGATTCACTGTCATCTGATGCCGAAACAATACCCAAAGGAGCTGCAATATCAGGTTTTAGCGACAGTTCGGGAGTTGGTCCCCATGAAGATTCTTCATCCATGGAATTTTCACTTCTGCTCTCTCCATCAGCCTGATAAACACCTGCAACCGCCAGACAACGTTCAAATGAAGCAGGTCCCGAGATATTACCGCTATCCGGCATACTACTCGGTATCTGATCAGCTTCATACGCAGACCTTCCTGCTGCAGCATTAACGATTATCCCTTTATCAGAAAGCTTATCAAAAATATCTGACCAAAGCGCAGAACTCAGCTCCGCTCCAAAAGAAGGCAATGCCGATGTAAATGACATATTTATCTGATCTACGCCTAATTCAAGACAGTCATCAAGCGCAGAAAAAATATCAGTTTCAGCGGCAACTTTATTCCAATCAGGAACTATCTTGCAGAAAACTATCTGAGCTCCGGGTGCGGAACCCTTGAAGTTCTCGCAGTTTCCTGCAGCAGTACTTGCAATATGTGTTCCCCTGTCAAAGAATGCTGTATCTCCGGAGGGTTCTACATCATTATCCTTATCAGCATAATCATAAACAAAAGGAATCTTCGAGCTGATATACAAACCATCATTTCCTTCTCCTAGCTTATCTTTAGCATCCTCAATATATTCTTCGGAAAATTTAGGATCTTCAGGCTCTGTTGCAAAAGCTTCATGATCTGTTCTAAGTGCTGAATCAAAAACGGCTATAACCTGACCGCTTCCGTCAATCCCGTCATCTGTATCAGAGCATGTGTAAAACCCGAGATCTTCTTCAGAACCTGACGAGATCTCCTCAGCATTTAATATAAAAGTCTTTTCCTGATAAACAGCAGATACTCCATCTACGCTTAAAATCGCCTCTTTTGAGGAAGCAGGTGCAGATATTGCCATTCCGTTAAAAAGATTATAATAATCAGCCACTCTTTCAACAGAATCCGAAACAGCCTGTATAACAAAATCACTGCTTTCCATGACCTCCTCTGTTACTGCGTTGCTGATTTTATTATATATTTCATCATGTTCATATACAGAATCAGATATAATATCAGAGTTAGAACTTCTGCTCTCGCCTTCAAGCTTGACTATAAAGACCGTCTGTTCATCAAGAGCAGTGGATTGTAGCTCAATTTCATCCTTTTTACCCATAGGAGTAAGGAGCTCATTTGCAGTAAACTCAGGCTCTTTCTCATTTTCTGTCTGATTTTCCTCAGCATGTAAAAGCGACGGATTTGAATTTGCGCATAGCAAAGCTGCCGTCATAATGACAGCAGCTGCTCTTTTAAAATTATAATAAGATTGATATCTCATACCATCATCCCCCTCATAATGCCACGATATATCCTTATCCTATTATCTATTAAAAAAGAGATGCATACAAGGTTTTTGCACCATGTATACACCTCTTTTTGACGTACAAATCAGATTTCCTGAGATCCTATCCTCTCCATATGCATTGCCAGATAACCTGTTTCTGCACTATCGAAAGGTAAGTTCAGACTTTTTGACATTTGCTTACATACATCCTCAGCCATCGCAAAAGTTTCCGGATATTTTATACTCATATAATCATTCATATTAAGCTTTAGTTTTTCTCCTGTCTGTACCCGAATGACCATATATCTGATATGATTAACAAGCCTGTTATAGTCAAGTGAATCAGCTTCTACTTCTTTTCCTGTCTTTTTACTTATCATATCTGCACAGGCTCTTACAAGCTGAGCTGCAAGCATAGCCTGCGAAACGTTCTCATTCTGTATCGCTGAATGGATATGAAGTGCGATATAACCAAGCTCATCTTCAGTAAGATTTAAGCCTGTCTTATCTTTTACAAGACCCAGGCAGCTCTGAGCAACCGAATATTCTTCAGCGTAAATGATCTTGATATCATCATTAAGAGAATTTTTCAACTCTTCATTCTTTCTCATACGTTCCAGCGCATATTGTATATGATCTGCAAGAGGAAAAAGAATATCCCTGTCCACTTTTCCGAATTTTCTATTTGCATTATTGAGAATAAAATCAGCAATTTCAAGGCAGTCGGGGTCAGTCTGTCTGACAAGATCCGAAGCGCTTCCCCTCTCTCCGGCTGTCTTAAGCGAATAAACAGTATCAGAATCCGAGGGTTCAAGATTTTCCGAAATCTTTTTTCCAAATCCTATACCCTTACCCATTATAAGGTATTCAATTGTACTGTCATCCACTGCAATAACAGCATTATGGTTTAGCACTTTGACTACTCTATACATATTTTTATTTCCTAAATTAAACCTGCTGCTTAGTTTACAAGTTTTTAAATCCAAACCTACATTTAGCCCAAGAGTTGTTCGAACACCTTTGGAACGATGCCATCTTGACTTGTTCCAAATAGTTTCCCGGCAAAACTTGGGCTAATGCAATAATTAAATCATAAAGAATTAAATTTCATCTATTTGCAGAATCGTACCACAATTATTCATAAAAATCAACTGCAAGAAGTTCATCTCCGGCCTTTACATTACCTGTCTTAAGGAGTCTTACTTTAACGTTATCTTCAAGGTCTGTGCAAAGAACAGGTGAAACAATTGAAGGAGCATTCTTTTTGAGATAATCAATATCAAGCTTAAGTAACGGATCGCCCTTCTTAACTTTCTGTCCATTCTCTACAAGCGCTTCAAAACCTTCTCCGTTAAGCTTTACAGTATCGACGCCGATATGGATGAGCATATTAACACCGGTATCTGTTACAAATCCAACTGCATGCTTTGTATCAAAAACATATGCAACTTCACCGTTTTCCGGAGCTCTTACGAAAGGATCTTCGGGTGTTACACATGCTCCGGGACCCATGAGACCGCCTGCAAAAGCATCATCAGGTGTTTCGCTGAGATCTGCTGCAAGACCTGTTATAGGGCTTGAAATCTTAACTGTCTTTACAAGTTTGCCTTCCGGCTTGCTGTCTGCTTTTTTATCATCTGCAGCTGCTGAAGCAGTTTCTTCAGCGTGATACTCTGTGTTAGGAGCTGTCTCGAGATAATCCTCAAGATTTGACTTAATAACTGTAACATGAGGTCCGTAAATAACCTGAACACCTTCACCCTTGTGAATAACACCTGATGCACCGGTTCCCTTAAGGATAGCATCAGATACAAGTTCCGGCTTTTTGACAGTAATTCTGAGTCTTGTTGCACAGCAGTCTACATCAGAAATATTTGCCTTACCGCCAAGACCATTGGTAATAGTCTCACTTAAAGGATCATTTCCTGCTGCTTCTCCTGCTTTTTTAGCCTTATAATCAGCCTTTGTGAAAAGCTTTGTCTCTACATCGTCATCTTCACGTCCCGGTGTCTTGAGATCAAGCTTCTTAATAAGGAAGCTGAAGATAAAGTAGTAAAGGAAGAAATAAATAACACCGACAGGGATGATCATCATCCAGCTTGTCTTTTCATTACCCTGAAGAACACCGAAAAGAACGAGGTCGATAAGTCCGCCTGAGAATGTAAGACCAACCGCAATATTAAGAATATGCGCGATCATGTATGCTGAACCTGCAAGTATAACCTGAACTACGAAAAGTATAGGAGCAACAAAGAGGAATGAAAACTCTATAGGCTCTGTGATACCTGTGAACATTGAAGCAAGTGCTGCTGAAAGAAGAAGTCCGCCTGCCTGCTTTTTCTTCTCAGGTCTTGCACAACGATACATTGCAAGAGCTGCACCCGGAAGACCGAAGATCATGAAAATGAACTCACCGGAGAAATATCTTGTAGCATCTGCGCTGAAGTGAGCGATGCTGCCTGAATTAGCAAGCTGTGCAAAGAAGATATTCTGACCACCTTCGATGATCTGTCCTGCAACTTCCTCTGTACCACCAACTGCTGTCTGCCAGAAAGGCATATAGAATACATGGTGAAGACCGAAAGGAATAAGTGCTCTCTTGATAAGACCAAATACAAGTGTTCCAGCGTATCCACTGCCTGTAACAAGTCCGCCAAGTGCGTAGATTCCATTCTGAACATAAGGCCATACGTAGAACATAAGGATTCCAACAAATGTATAAACAAGTGTTGAAATGATCGGAACGAATCTTGAACCGCCAAAGAATGAAATAGCTGAAGGAAGCTCAATCTTATAGAACTTATTGTGAAGTGCTGCAACACCAAGTCCTACGATGATACCTCCGAAAACACCCATCTGAAGGGAAGTGATTCCGCATACGCTTGTAACTGTACCGGAAAGAACGCCTTCTGCAAGGCTTCCGTCTGCATTGACTTTTCCGCTGATAGAAAGCATAGCGCTGATAGCGGAATTCATAACAAAATATGCGATCATGGCAGCAAGTGCTGAAACTTCCTTTTCCTTCTTTGCCATACCAATGGCAACACCTACTGCGAAGATAAGCGGCAGATTTCCGAAGAGAACATTACTTACATCATTGAATACGAGCATGAGTGCACGCATAAATGTTCCCTGTCCGAAGATCGCCTCCAGATGATAAGTTGCAATTGTTGTGTCATTTGTGAATGAGCTGCCAAGTCCCAGAAGCAGACCTGCTACGGGAAGAATAGCGATTGGAAGCATGAAGCTTCGTCCTACTCTTTGAAGTACACCAAAAATCTTGTCCTTCATTTCAAATCCTCCTAATAAATACAGTTTGTTATCTGACTTAATACTGTCGGATGTCCGTTTTTGTAAAGCTGTGCAAAATACGCACAGCAACAAAAAAGGCTCCTACTTTATTAAAAATATTCAGGAGTCTGTATCCGATAATGAAGTTTTTTATCCGGGTCGGCTCTTTTGCTTTGAAGAGAAATATTTACGTTCCTTCTCTAAGATAAGCTTAAGAATTTAAAAAATAAAAAACTGCCATCAACAAGGTACAAACATCCTAAGTTAAAATGTTTTACCAGTTAATGCCAGCTGAGTGTTACATACCGATATGTTAATATTACAACAATCTTTTTGTTTATGCAAGTACTTTTTTAAATTAGGGCTGTTTGGGAATATACCTGCATAGTAGGTGGTTTATTTTTCATAATCAATACAAAAAAAGACGTATAAACCATCCGGTCTATACGCCTAATATTTGCATAACTCTATATAGTAATTTTAATAGGTTTAAGCTATCTTATTTTTCTATCAAATCCCGTTGCCGGCGCATGTGCATTCCTGTTCACGGACAACGCCTTTTTCAGCACATCCGGAAACAGCCCCTTTGCGTCCAACATTCCTTTTCCTATGTCATTATTCCATATTACGAAAAGGATTGACATGAACTCACTCCATTTAAAATGACGTTTCCCGCTCTCAGCCGCCCTGATCTTCGCTGCATCAACGCCGGTCTTTTCTGCTAGAGCTTCCTGCGAAACCTTCAGCATTTCACGTATGCCCGGCAGCTCTGCCGCCATTCTCTCCATCAGTGCTTCCCTGTCCAATAATTTCAGTTCGTCCAAAACATCTGCCGCCATCTACACCTCGCTTATCCTGATCTTTTCCTTCAATGAATCCGGGTACAGCCCCAGATTAGACACGATTTCACTTGTCCGCATATTATAATGATAAAAAAATAGTATCGACATGTACTGATCCCATGTGGCTTCCCTGCTCCCGTTTTCCAGCTGCCTGTACATGGTTACGGACACCCCGAGGATATCAGCCGCTTCTTCGATCGTCAGACCTATCAGCAGTCTGAGCGATGTCAGGTCTTTACTCAGTTCATCAGTAAGCCACTTCACATCAACATGATTTGCATAGGGAGAATCAGGACGAATCCCCAGAAAGATATTATTCAGCAGCTGCTCGTCAGCCTTGCCGTTCATGTAGGTTTTGCGCAGACGTTCAAAATTGATTTCTTTCATCCTGAATAAAGTCATGATGCGCTTGAGCCAGTTCTCCAGCGTCCTTGGGTCCGTCTGCTCGTTACTGTCATTTCTGATAAGAGGCTTTCCCCTCATTCTGAATTCATCAATATAGTCATTTAATACCGCCGGATAGGAAACCCTTCTGATATGCTTCTTTCTGGGTATCTCCTCAACAATGATTATTGTTTTATTCTCCCCCTCTTCGTTTCTTTTTGGATTGCGTACCCTGTGAGCAGTTTCATGAATATAGATCTCGTTCCTTGATGAATCAATATCCTCACTCTTTAATGCACAAAGCTCTCCTGTTCTCATGCCGCAAAAGAGCGACAAGAGTGCCGCAAGAAGCTCCGGACAATAGTTATGTTTTGCCCTAAAGCAAAGCATTTCCATTTCCTGTACAGTCAGTTCCTCGTAGGACGTTTTCTTCCATTCAAAATCGGCTTTCTCAACACCTCCGTCAGTATTGGCAAAATTAAACACATTGCTCATGACCGATTTGATAACCATCAGACCACTCTTAGTCAGTGACCGTCCACGTTTGGCTGCTGATTCAGCGGCAGTTTTAAGGAATCTGTTTATCTCAGCAGCCGTAACAGCAGACATTGGTGTATCAGCATATTCAGGGTAAATATCCCGTTCCAGCGCATCAAGGTATCTGTCATAGGTTGTAGCTGCAATCGTGCCCTTCGCATCTTCCAGATACTCCTCAGCCACCTGTTTAAAAGTTTTTCCTGCTATATGTGATGGTTCACCATAAATCTCATACCTGGCGCTTTCCAGCTTTTCCCTGACCTCTGCCTTACTATGACCATATACAGACTTGTAAATTGCCCTTCCGCTTTCATCCCTGCCTGAGATAAATCTGGCTTCGTAACGTCCATCTGTTCTTTTATAAATATTCTCACCTGTTCTTGCCATCGATTAAACTGCCTTATCCTTTACCATGATCATTCCTGTTTACCTTCATTGCATTTTTTAACGCCTCTGGGAATAAATCAATATCTTCCACCATTTCACGCCCCTTATCATCATCCCATAGGACAAATAAAATACTGAGATATTCGCTCCACTTCATTTTCCGCCTGCCCGACACAAGCAGCTGCATCCTATCTTTATCCATACCTGTCCTGTAAGCGATCTCCCTCGGCGTTGTTCCCATTTCGCCGCTGATATGAGGAAGTTCCCTTGCGAGCCTTCCCATCAGTGCATCCCGGTCTATAGTATTCAATTCCTGAAATGCCATTTCATACATAAATTGTGGTAATACCCTTCTTAATCTTTGCTTTCAGCAGCTCAGGAAACAATCCCAATGCATCCGTCACAGAGGAAGTCCTGTCATTGAAATGGAACACAAAAAGCAGAGCCATGAACTGATCCCAGCTGATCTCCTTTTTCCCTGTTTCAAGACTTTTATATGCACTGCCTGATAACCCAAGCAGATTGCCCATCTCATCCTGCGTTACCCCAAGAAGCATCCGTAATGATGCCATATCCCGTGACATTTCATCCATTAACCATTCCCTGTTCAGGCGGCTTTGCTTACGGAACTTTTCCTCTTTTTCCGCACTTTCCCTCGACAAACATTCTATCTCATTCTCTTTCATTAATGTCTTCGGTTCTGACAGCTTGCTCCCTTTTTGGAGAGCAACATCCCTTTTCCGCTTACGTTTGCCAATCTTTTCTGACTGATACCTGTCAAACTCATCCGCAGATTTCATAAGCAGTTCCATTTCATCCCGAACCCTTATGTCGAAATGGTCTCTACTGAATTCCTTTTTAATAATGGCTTCTTTT
>JAIKZC010000066.1 GCA_024682575.1 Lachnospiraceae bacterium
CACATCAAAATGCAGCTCTCCCAAGTCATTCAGGGAAAAATATTTGCCTCCGAAATCATCTAATATAACACGGATCCCATTTTCATGAAGGCCTTTTATGATATTTCCCATATTTTCAGGATCCTGAATGAGCATTTCTTCCGTTATCTCTATCTGAAGAAAGCCCTTTGGCATATCGGTCCGCTCTTCTAATTCTTTGAGCATTTCCACCGGATCCATCATAAGGAAATCCGACCTCGAGAAATTAAAGGAGATTGGAACCGGCTGCAGCCAGCGTTCTCCGCAGCTTATAAAAACCCTGCATATCTGCTCTAGTACAAACTCCTCCAGTTTATAGGTCAGATTATTTTCCTCAAGTACCGGGACAAAATCATCCGGCATGAGCAGACCGTATTCAGGAGTGTCCCATCGCGCCAGTGCCTCCGCTCCGCAGAGTTTTCCCGTGATCACTCTGAACTGCGGCTGATAATGAACTGTTATATAATTTTTTTCAAGAGCGTCTTCAAAATTTTTGATTATATATTCCCTTTTGAGAATTTCACGCTCCATATCCTCGGTGAAATAAACAATCTGCGAAATATAGGTTGTCCTGTTTCTGTCACAGGCCATTCTTGCCCTGTCACAGGCTGTAGACAGCGAGATATTTGCATCGTATTTATTATAAATTCCGATGCGTACGGGCAGAGTACGACCGCCATTGATTGTTTTCATATCCTGGATAAGCGAATCTATCTTTTCATCCAGGCCATCCATTTGGGTAAAAACGTAGAAATGATCCTCTCCAAATCTGGAGCAGTTTCTGTTGCTGAATTTTTTTCTTAAAAGATCTGCAAAGTTTACGAGCAGATGATCGCCCTCTTCCATGCCGTAGCGGGCATTAAATCCCTTCATACCCGTCAGGTTCAGGGAGATTATGGCAAAATTTTCACCCCGCTGCCTGATGTCCTCGAAATGCATCGGAGCAAGGAGCATAAAATAAGACATGTTGGGAAGTCCGGTCAGCAGATCGTAATAATTGCTGCTCTCCAGCTCTTTGCCGCTGAATCCGTCAGCCTGACCTTCTTCATTTATAAAGAGCATCTGAATGAGTTCTGTTCCGTCCTCTGCCATAAAATGGCTTCCCTGCATACGGATCAGCTTTGCTTCTTCTATTTCATCTGACCAGAACCTGTAAACATAGTCAAAAGGAGTTCTGTTTTTTATGAAATCATCGAGTTCGTCACGGACATTGCTGTTCCCGTCCGTATCACGTTTTCCGAAGAAATCATCATTCAGGAATTCCAGAAGTCTGCTTCGTTCTGTATCCAGCATACAGCATAAGCCGTCAGATACCAGGAGCGCCAGCATCTCATCATCAATATATTGAAAAATAGCAAAAGCTATCCCCTGTCTTTCATAAGCTGATCTTGTCAGTTCATCAAAGTTAAATTTTCCCATCATGTCCCCTCAGATCTGTCATCAATTTATAGAAATGTTTATATTATCTTCAATGAATAAATCCCTTAAAATAAATATCGGATAAAATCAGATAAATTTCAAGTTTTTTTATAAAAAAACAGGAAAGACCCCTTTGGGAATCTTTCCTGCTGACATATTTATTTTAACCTTCTTGTATCTCTTTCAGCCATCATTCTCATTATATTTTTCATTTCAGTTTCATTAAAGTCATCCATGTTAAAAGTTCCGGTATCAACAGTTCCCTCATACCAATCAAACTGTTCATAATACGATTGCAGTTCTTCATCATTAAAGATATATCCGTTTCTGGCATAGAGTTCGTTTATCGCATATCTCAGATCATCATCAGACAGTTCCATTATTTTTTCCAATTCTATAACTTTTTTCGAGCTGTCCGGAAATATCATACCTTCTTCCCCGATTTCAGAAGACTCTTTATCATCATCTTCCTCAGCATCATCGCCCGATACAGAAGCTCCGGCAAGGCTTTCGTCAATATCTTCCTCAGATTTATAACCTTCTCCGGCTGTAGCTACTGCATCCTTATACAATTCATGCAGATCTTTGCAGCCGTAATAATACCAGCTTTGCGTGCTGAACCAGCCCCTGCTTATTCCGGAATCTATCGTAAACCTTTCAGAAACTGTTCTGTAGAAACTTGTATCTGCACTGGTCACTCCGGATTTACTTACCGTAAGATTGCTGAATGCGCAATACCAGTAATATTCTGTATCCTCATTAAATTCTTCATCATCATTTGCATAGCTGTCATTGACATTAACTTTATAAACAAGGTAAAGAATGTTGTTATCTCCCATGCCATCATTGCTCTTCTTTGTGAGAAGGTAATTTCCGATATAAGCAAATCCCCTGAGGCTCTCTCCTTCACCCCAGCTTCTATTTACCTCGTCCATAAAAACTTCCTCTGCTTTTGACTGCATTTCGCCAAGGCTCTCGTCCGAAATATCAGCTAAAGAGCTGACATAGCTGTCAAGCCCGTCTACCGTGTATTCTTTCGTTAATGTCGACGGAACCATACCGAAGTTTTCTGCACA
>JAIKZC010000073.1 GCA_024682575.1 Lachnospiraceae bacterium
TGAATGCTGGACAATGGCAGCGGAAAAGGCTGCTGCAGCTCAGGCAGCAACTGTTGATCCGGCAAATTTAACTGCAGAACAGATAGCTGAGATACAGGCTATTCAGGATGCACAGGCAGCACAATTGGCAGAGGCACAGGCAGCAGGGGATTCTCCCAAAAATTCTCCGGAGCCCAAAACAGCTGGGCGCGATACGCCAATCGCAATCATAGCGTTGATTGCTCTGCTTGCTGACGGATATATCGTATTTTTCGAAGATAGAAATGATGATTTTTGATACCTGGGGACGTTGTTTAGAGCTCATTTTGAGCCGCAAACAAGTTATGATTAAATAATTAGTAAACCAGCAAATAATATATCGACTTAGCCGTATGACTCATTATACAATAATTGTGTAAAAAATGAGTCGTACGGCTTATTTTGATTTAATACTGGTAAAGTATACACAAAATATATTTCAGAATTTACAGGCTTATCTATCAGTTTTATATCTGACCTGGAAAACGGAAAGAGTACAATTGAAATAGGTAAGGCATTTGAATTGGCTAAGATATTAGGCTTGATAAGGCTCATTTTCCTGATATCATTAGTTCATTTTGTTGAGTTGAAATAGCAAAAAGAAAAAACTGTCCGATATTTTAAACAAAAAACTTGACTGGATTTGGAATTTGTAATAGAATATTAAACAAATAAATGAAGCGGTTTGTTACTCGTCAGAGGCTTGTCCGCAAAAATATAAGGATACTTGTATTTTTGTGCATGCTTTCTGGCTTTTTTTATTTTTCTGATGGAGAAGAACAGGATGAAAGTAAAGAAAAATATTAATAATAATGTTTCCCTGTGTCTTGACAGCAGGAATAAAGAAGTGGTGGTTTTTGGAAAGGGCGTTGGTTTTATAAAACCTCCGGCTGAAATTCCTTTGGCTAAGATTGAACGTACTTTTTATAATCTTAATGAGAGATATATAGAGTTATTAAATGAAATTCCAACTGAGGTGATTGACTTTACTTCTGCTGAGCTGGAAAAGATCCAGGGTGATCTGCCTTATGATCTGAATTCTAATCTTATAATGACTCTTGCGGATCACATTTCATTTGCGCTGGAAAGAGAAAAGAAGGGGATAAATATTCCAATGCCTTCTGTTTATGAACTGGAGATAGAATATCCGCTTGAGGTAAAGATTGGAAGAGTATTTCTTTCAGACATTGAGAAAAGATTTGGCAGAAAACTTCCATCCGGTGAAGTTCAGGGAATAGCGATGCATTTTATAAATGCAAGAAAGGGAGAAATTCCGGATGATGACCGTTCTGTAGAAACGCAGTTTGAGGTGATTTTGAATGAGACTATCGGTATCATAGAAAATGAGATGAAGGTCACTGTCAACAGAAATACATTTAATTTTGCAAGATTTGCATCTCATCTTAAATTTCTCTTGAAAAGGGTATTTGAGAAGAAACCAATTGACAGTGAAAATATTAAAATGTATGAAGCAATGAAGAATGAGTGTGGAGAAGTTTCAGACTGTGTCAATAAGATAGGTGATTATCTGACTGAAAATTGGGGACTGAGACTTTCTGAGGAAGAAAAGCTTTATTTGATCTTACATGTTAACAGAGTCTGTGCAAAGCAGATTTAATGTTATATATATCATTAATAACGAGAAGGATTGTTACCCCGAAAGGGGGCTTGACCTATCAGACAGGCGCTTTAATGCGGTTGTTTGTTAGGTCATTTTTATTTTAAGGAGGTAAAAAATGGCAGACAACAGACAAATTGCAGAAAAGGTTCTTGAGGCAGTAGGAGGAAAAGACAACGTATCATTTCTTACGCATTGTATAACAAGGCTTCGATTCAGCCTGAAGGATGAGAGTATACCTGATGATGAGAAGATCAAAGAAATTGATGGCGTGATCGGTGTGAACCGCACAGGAAGCCAGTTTCAGGTAATTATAGGCACAAAGGTTGATAAAGTATATAAAGAAATGTGTGAGATAGGAGGCTTTTCAAATAAAGAGGAAAGCAAGGAAGAGAAAGGAAGCTCCGGAACATCTAAGAAGCTTGAATTTAGAGACATCGGAGGAATAATATTAGATTATCTTTCGGGCTCCCTTACACCTGCAATACCTGTAATGCTTGCCGGATCAATTGCAAAAATGTTTGCAGCAATATTCGGTCCTGACATGCTGAATCTTATTGCAGCTGAAAGTGATCTATATACATTACTTACATTTGTGGGAGATGCTGCATTTTATTTCTTTCCCGTAGTTGTAGGTTATACTGCAGCAAAGAAATTTGGACTCACTCCGGTGATGGGAATTTTCTTTGGAGCGATCCTTTTACATCCGACAGTTATATCGATCGCAGAACAGGGCGGCGCATTCTCGGTTTATGGAATTCCTACCAAACTGCAGAATTATTCAAGCTCGCTTCTGCCGATCATTTTAACAGTATGTGTTGCATCGTTTATAGAGAAGTTTTTCAAGAAGGTTATACCTGATTCGCTTAGAGTACTTGGAGTGCCTGTATGTACAACAGCAGTAACACTTCCGCTTATGCTCTGTGTACTTGCTCCTCTTGGTGGTTTTCTCGGTAAATACCTTTGCACAGCGATAATGGCTATAGGCAATAACTTTGGACCTCTCGGTGCACTTATAATCGGTGCCACATGGGAATTCCTTGTAATGACGGGAATGCATCAGGTTATGATCTCAAGTATGATTCTTTTATTTACGGAGAGTGGATACGATCCAGTAGTAACTTTAGGTGCAGTATCAGCGTCAATGGCAGTTGCCGGAATGTGTCTCGGATATTTCTTTGCAGCAAAGAAAAAGGATGATAAATCTCTTGCCATTACAAATACTATTGCAGCATTTATAGGAGGAGTTACAGAACCCGGACTTTATGGTACAGGTCTTGCTAATAAAAAACCTTTTATAGGTATGATGGCAGGCGGTGCTGTCGGAGCTCTTTACGCAGCACTTATGGGAGTTAAAGCGTATAATATGGTACCGGTAGCAAATTTCCTTGCACTAACTGCTTACGTTGGAGGTGAGGGAAGCAGTAATATGCTGCATGGAGTAATTTCAGGAATAATTGCGATAATTATTTCCGGTGTAGTGACTTTTGTTATCTGCAGAGAAAAGTCCGATAAAACAGCCGTAAATATTGAGAAAAAATTAAAGAAAGCGTGATCTTATTATGAGAAAAATAATTGTAAGAGCTGATGATCTGGGTTGGACAGAGTCAATTAATTATGGAATTTGTAAAACAATAAAAGACGGAATTATACGTTCTGTAGGGCTAATGCCGAATATGGATGCTTCGGAACACGGCTTTGAACTGATAAAAGACTTTGACGTCTGTATTGGACAGCATACTAACATATGTGTTGGAAAGCCTTTGACGGATCCTGAGAAAATCCCGAGCTTATGCGATGAAAATGGTGAATTTAAGCGAAGCAAGGAGTACAGAGCTGCTTATTCGGAAGGAAGAGATTTTGTTGATCTGGATGAAGTTGTTCTGGAAATAGAAGCTCAGTATGAAAGATTTAAGGCGATTACAGGACAGGAGCCACGCTATTTTGAGGGGCATGCGGTAGCTAGCGATAATTTTTTTGAAGGTCTTAGAATAGTGGCTGAAAGACATTCTCTTTTATATCTTCCATTAGCAGCAGGAGAGCCTGTAAAATTCAAAAATACAACTCTTTATACATCTATGGACAGTATGAAAGAAGATTATGATCCTTTTGAAAGCTTGAAAAAGGCTGCACTGGTTGATCATGGAGAAGATGGCTGTGTTATGTTCGTGTGCCATCCGGGATATCTTGATAATGAGATTCTGACAAAATCCTCGCTGACGATTCCGCGTGTCAGGGAAGTTGAAATGGCTTCATCAGAGGAGACTAAAAATTGGCTTAAAGAAAATGATATTGAAGTTATAACTTATGATGATCTGAGATAATGAGTAATGGGTTTGCAGGAAGAAATTAAATCTGTAGAGTGAACGAAGCAAACAAAATGTCTGATATGGCTACGGTCTAGTGAGAAGTTGGAACTCAAATGTTCAAGCGAGGTGTTTTTATTGGACAGCAAATCTGATAATATATCAATATGTAAATAAGGTATCGGATTTTTTTATGGGAGAAGACTATGAAGTATGTGATCGTGGATCTTGAGATGTGCAGAGTTGCGAAGCCCAACAGAACTGAGGAGTACAGATGGGCGCAGGAGACTATTGAAATAGGGGCA
>JAIKZC010000193.1 GCA_024682575.1 Lachnospiraceae bacterium
AAAAGAAGCCCGAAAGCATTCACAAACGTGATACTTTCGGGCTTTTTAAGCTCTGCTGGAACCGAGAGTCGAACTCGGGACCTCATCACTACCAATGATGCGCTCTACCTCCTGAGCCATTCCAGCTTCCTGTGTTCGTAGTGCCGAACACAATATTGAATTTTATCAGAATTAATTTTCTCTGTCAAGTATTTATTTCATTATCGATTATTTTTTTTATCTTGCTTCGTATTCTCTGAATTGCATTATCGGTTGATTTATCATCTTTTCCAAGGAATTTTGCTATCTCTGTATAGCTCATTCCGCTGATGTATAGTTCAAAAACACTTCTTTCAAATTCACTGAGACCGCTGTCTATAAAGTCACCGATAAATTTTATCTTTTCCTTATTAAGATATATATTCTCGGGATTTGCCTCTTCCTGAAAAGCCTGTGCAAAACCTGTATCTCCCATGTCTTCATCATCTGAAAGAGATATTGCATCATTCAGCGGCGAGAACTTTTTTCGCCCCGCTGCCCTTACCGCACTGTAGAGCTGTCTTGTAATGACCATAGAGGCGAAGGTTGGGAATTTCACATTTGCGTTTATGTCGAAATCCCTGATTGCTCTGAAAAGTCCGATCATTCCTTCCTGCATCAGGTCATCTTTTTCTCCGCCTAGGATGTAGATCGATCTGGCTCTTAATTTTACGAGGTATTTATAGCGTTCCATCAAGACTTCGACCGCCGCACCATCCTCTTTATCGCGGAGTTCCAAAAGCTCTTCATCAGTCATTTCTTCAAGCTTAACGCTCATTTAACAAGGCCATCCTTAACCATTCTCTGACGAACTATCTCATAGGATAAGATTCCCGCTGCCACAGATGCATTCAGTGAATCTATATCTCCCTTCATCGGGATCGATGTTATAAAATCACACTTTTCTTTAACAAGTCTGCTTACACCTTCACCCTCAGAACCGATGACCAGTCCTATAGGACCTGTAAGATCCTGCTTGTACATCAGATCACCATCCATGTCTGCACATACAAACCAGATTCCCTGCTTTTTAAGTTCATCAATTGTTTTTGAAATATTTGTAACCTTTGCTACCGGAGTGTAATTTATCGCTCCCGCAGAGGTTTTTGCAACAGTAGCCGTAAGTCCGACCGCACGATTCTTAGGAATAACGATTCCATGTGCCCCTGCCTGGTTTGCTGTACGGATTATAGCTCCAAGATTATGGGGATCCGTAATATTATCAAGAAGGATTATAAACGGCGGCTCACCTTTTTGTCTTGCAGCCTCAAGAATGTCTTCAAGCTCTGCGTATTCATAGGCTGCAGCATAGGCTATAACGCCCTGGTGCTTGTGTGTAACAGATATTTCATCGAGACGCTTCTTATCCACGAAATCAATTCTTACATCGTGCTTTTTTGCCTCTCTTCTGATAGTCTGCATCGGTCCGTCATTGCTTCCGTCAGCCATAAATACCCTGTCTATTGTTTTTCCTGAACGGAATGCTTCTATTACTTCATTTCTTCCTTCTATAACGGATTCTTCAAATCTTCCCATTTATCTCTATCGCTTTCTCTATAAGTTCTTTAATTCTTTTCTCGTCGCCCTTGAGCTGAAGCCAGCCTATAAGCGACTCGAATCCTGTTGCCTTGTGATACTCCTCTTTACTGGAGTTTTTTGCACTGTTCGCAGTCTTTGTATTAAGACCGCGTCTGTAGATATCTCTTTCTTCCTCGCTGAGCTCCGGTTCAATGGCATCTATAGCCATTGCCTGAGCCGGTGCCGACACATATTTTATGGTTCTGTTGTGAAGCTTATGTGCCGGGCAGTTTGCATTTAATACTACATATTCTCTCATATAAAGAGAGTAAACGGCATCACCTAAAAATGCCAGTGTCTGAGGTGAATAAGTCCTTAATCTGCTCTCTTCCATTTTACGCCCTGTCTCGTATCCTCAAGTATAATACCCTTAGCCGCAAGTTCATCTCTGATCTCATCAGCCCTCTTAAAATCTTTATTCTTTCTTGCAGCCTGACGTTCTTCTATAAGCGCCTCAATATCAGCATCAAGAAGTTCTTCCTCTTTCTCAACTTTAACACCCAGGATGTCTGTAAGCTCGATAAGCTCGTCCTTGAGCGCCTTAAGATATTCAGCTGAACTGTTCTCATCTGCATTTGTATTCACAAACTTTACAAGCTCAAATATCGCTGAAATTGCATCTGCAGTATTGAGATCGTCATCCATTGCATCATCAAATTTCTTTGAGAAGCCCTCTGCTTCAGCTTTCTTCTTTGTTTCTTCCTCTGACATTGCTCCATCAGCAGCATTCTTAAGCAAAAACTTCAAATGCTCCACAGAAGTTGTGATCCTCTCAAGTCCATTCTTTGCAGACTCCATAAGATCAGCAGAGAAATTCAAAGGACTTCTGTACTGAGCTGTAAGCATAAAGAACCTCAACACATTAAGATCGTATTTTGCAGCAATATCCCTTACTGTGAAAAAGTTTCCGAGGGATTTACTCATCTTAACATTATCAATATTTAAGAATCCATTATGCATCCAGTAATTTGCAAAAGGCTTTCCGTTTGCTGCCTCTGACTGTGCGATCTCGTTTTCATGATGAGGGAAGATCAGATCCTCTCCGCCTGCATGGATATCGATAGTCTCGCCAAGATATTTTTTAGCCATTACCGAACATTCAATATGCCAGCCCGGTCTGCCCTCGCCCCAGGGTGATACCCAGAAAGGCTCGCCTTCTTTTTTAGGCTTCCAGAGAACAAAGTCGAAATCATCTTCTCTTTCCTCTGTTCCGGCAACCTTCAGTGTGTGACCCTCAGAACGGTGTCCTGACTCAAGGTCATCCAGATTTTTATGTGAAAGTTTTCCGTATCCGTTAAATTTTCTTGTTCTGAAATATACAGTTCCATCAGAAGTTGCATAAGCGAAACCGTCATCGATAAGCTTTGAGATCATATCTATCATGCCTGAGATCTCTTCTGTAGCCTTCGGATGGGTGCATGCCGGCATTACGTTCATATCGCTCATGTCTTTTTTGCACTCTTTTATATATCTTTCAGAAATCTCCTCTGTAGGAAGATGCTCCTCATTTGCCTTTTTAATGATCTTGTCATCAACATCTGTAAAGTTTGACACATAGTTAACTTCATATCCCTTATGTGTCATGTATCTTCTGAAAGTATCAAAAACTATCATAGGACGGGCATTTCCGATATGAATAAGGTTATAAACCGTAGGTCCGCAGACATACATGCTTATCTTACCCTCCTCGATAGGCTTGAATTCTTCCTTCTTTCTTGTAAGCGTATTATATATTCTCATTTTTCCCATCTCCTGCTTTTCTTTCAAGATTTCTGACTGTATTTTCGAGTTCCAGAAGTCTGTTGGTTATCTCGGAATTAGCATGTTTCAATCCTGTAATATCATCTGTTACAGGGTCAGGCAGATCTGTCTGGACCATGTCCTCTCTCGGAATGTGAACATTATGATATTTGACAACTCTTCCCGGAACTCCGACAACCGTACAGTTTGCCGGAACTTCATTCAGCACCACCGAACCGGCACCGATCTTTGAATTTTCTCCCACCGTAAAGCTTCCAAGAACTTTGGCACCTGTCGATATCATTACATTATCCTTGATGGTAGGATGTCGTTTTCCGCACTCCTTACCGGTACCTCCAAGTGTCACTCCCTGAAAAAGCGTTACGTTATCACCAATTTCCGTAGTCTCTCCGATAATTACCCCGGCACCGTGATCTATGAAAAAGCCTTTTCCTATCTTCGCTCCGGGATGTATCTCTATTCCCGTAGAGTTTCTTGCATACTGCGAGATAAATCTCGCAATTATATAGTGTTTTTTCAAATAAAAACGATGTGCAAGCCTGTACCAGAGAACAGCCCAGAAACTCGCATAGAGAAATACTTCAAAAGGAGAATGCATTGCCGGATCTCTCTCCTTTACTACCTGAATCTCCTCTACTACATAGTCAACAGCCCTGTCTATAAGATTTTTCCTCTTCTTTTTCATATCGAATTCTCCCATCGATATTTTTATATCGAATCAGCAATTAATGCCCATTCCTAAAATTAAATGATCAAAGAATATTCTTTATATCACTTACTGCAGCAGCCTCTGCAGCCATTTGCCATAACATCATAAGAAGCTTCCTTTGGTGTTACCAGAAGACATACAGCCTCGGCTGCAATTCCCTCTTCTCTTCCGGTAAAGCCTAAATGCTCTTCTGTCGTAGCTTTGACATTAACCTGTGAAATATCGATCTTAAGAGCCTCTGCAATATTTTCTGTCATTTTATCTATATAAGGTCTGAACTTCGGTCTCTGTGCGATTATTGTCGCATCGATATTCTCAACAAAAAGCATCTTATCTGAAAGCATTTTTCCTACTTCTCTTAAAAGCTGCATTGAATCAGCTCCCTCATAGGCCGGATCATTATCCGGAAAATGCTTTCCTATATCTCCAAGTGCTGCCGCACCAAGAAGTGCATCCATTACTGCATGAAGGAGCACATCTGCATCCGAATGTCCAAGGAGACCCTTTTCATGCGGAATATCAACTCCTCCGATTATAAGACGTCTGTTCTCTACGAGAGCATGTACGTCGTAGCCTTTACCTATTCTCAAATTTTTCCTCCGTTCAATTCCTTATCCGAGCCTGTTGGCGATGGTATGTACGGCAACTCCGTTAACCTCTACATTATCATCGACTTCTATAACGAGGCATTTCTTTCCGTCAATGACCTTTGCCTCGAGTTTGTCGAGATATTCAGGACTCACATGAATTTCTATATCCGGTGTTTTAACAGAAAACTTCTTTTCCTGTATGTTGCTTATAACGATCTCCGCATCATCGCCTGCCAAATCCTCAAAACGCTCATTAAAATGATCAAGTTTTTCTTCACTGGCTCCGCTTTCTGCGAAAATCTTTTTTAATTCCGGTGCCTTAAGCCGTACCGGATCAGGATTCTCACGATTTTCCTCAACTATTCCGGCGATCGACTCCTGAATATTTTTCATGGTTTCGATATCACCGTCATCTCCCATAGTCTCTGATACCAGACTCTGGAAGGATTCCTTCTGACTTCCGGCAGACAGGGGAGCTTCTGCTCCAAACACTTCTGCTATGAAGTCTTCCATTATTTCCTCACTTTTTCTCGAATAATAAAGGACCTCGTGAATGTCTGTCTGGCGATCGTTAAAAGCCGGGAACAAAAAGCCCTTATCAGGAGCCTTAACTACCCATTCCTGCTTTAATTCACCGATACGGTTCTTCTCTACATCAACGCCAAGTTCACCTTTTGAAAGTTCAACAGGGCATATACAGCAGAGAATGTAATTATAAACATAATCCGAAGCATCATCCATTTCAAGCTCATCGCTTGCTTTTCCAGGAATATCATAAGATGCATAAACTGTAAGAATACAGTATTTTGCAGGATTATCATAGTTATTTATTATTTTATTATAAAACTCATCAAGCAGATCTTCATCAGTCAGCTCGCTCTGACGAAGACGCATGAGAAATTCCTGTCTTCCGCCGGCAGCTTCCTCTGCAAGGGGAAATTCAAGAGGCATTATCGTTTTGCCTATTGTTCCGGTAAGTATCTTCTTGAAAAATGCGAGATACTTGTGCATCTCTTCTTCAGGAAGTGAAAGGAATGAATCCTTTGAAACTATTTTTTTCTCTTTCTCAGTACCGACGTAACAGGTACAGATACGCTCTATGGTACATTTATCCGGAGTAAATTGTTTTTTTATCTCAGCGATTTCTGTCTTATTCATTTTATAACTTCCTTGTCTGATTCTTGCTGATTAAATCAGCAAAGCTAATTATATCATATCTGTTCATTGTCGTGAACATAAAAATCTTGTCACGGAAAAGCTCTGATGATATTATAATCAACGGTATTCTCAATTGAATACAAGTATAAGGCAAGGACAAAGATCATGAAATACAAAAACAAACTTCTAAGAAAACTCCGGGAATATATGATAATCACTCTCGGAGCAGTTATTTATTCCATCGCTTTTTGCTGGTGGTATGAACCAAATAACCTCTCGGTCGGCGGATTTACAGGTATTGCCCAGATCATAAATCACTATTTTCCGGTCATCCCCATAGGTATAATGTCCATAGTAATGAATATCCCATTATTTGTAATAGGTGTCAGACTTTTAGGAAAGCATCTGCTGACCTCGTCAATTTATGCCATGGTAGTTTCATACCTGATAATTGACCTGATCGATTCCCTTTACAGATTTCCGACCTCAGATCCGCTCCTCTGTTCTCTTTTCGGAGGTGTAATGGTAGGTGTATCAGCCGGGATCATGATGCTCGCAGGTGCGACCACCGGAGGCAGTGAACTTCTTGCAAGACTTCTTAAGTACAAATACCGTCATATTCCTATAGGAAATTTTGTACTGGCGATCGATCTGATAGTCATTCTTAACTATACAATGGCATTTCACAGCTTTAACAACGCCCTTTACGGAATTATCGCCCTCTATGTAACATCTGTCGCCATGAACAATATAATCTACGGCTCAGATACCGCAAAAATGGCCTATATCATAAGCGATAAGTCAGAAGAGATCACCGCAGGTCTCCTGGATCTTGATTTCGGAGTAACCATACTCGACGGAAAAGGCGCATACAGCGGAAATCCCGCCAAAGTTATCATGTGCGTTTTCAAATCCAGAGAGATCGCAGCCATAAAAGAGCTTGTAAGCGATATAGATAAAGATGCTTTTATAATTGTTTGTGAGGCTCATGAAGTCATGGGTGAAGGCTTCGGTAAAAATTCACCTTCGTCTTTGTGAAAAATAAAAGAGCGCAGATCCTGATATTTCTCAGATTGATCTGCGCTCTTTTTAATTATTAAGATTAAAGGACTGAAGCTGTCTGACGTGCTATAGACATTTCCTCATCTGTAGGAATTACAAATACCTTAACCTTTGAATCAGGCTTTGAAATAACTGCAACGCCATCTGCATTCTTGTTAAGCTCATCATCAACATCCGCACCGATAACGTGAAGTCTCTCTGAAACAAGCTTACGAATAAGATAGCTGTGCTCACCGACACCTGCTGTAAATGTGATAGCATCAACGCCGTCCATAGCAACAGCATATGCTCCGACATATTTAGCAATTCTATATGTATAAGCATTGAGAGCTCTTACAGCCTTCTCATTACCCTTGAAATACTCATCTGTAAGGTCTCTGATATCTGATGAAAAATCATCTGAAAGACCGTAAACACCGGATTTTTTGTTTAATATCTCAAATATCTCATCATAGCTCTTATTCTCAGCCTGAGCCATAGCATGAACAACCTCAGGATCAAGTGAACCGCATCTTGTACCCATGATGAGTCCGTCAAGAGGAGTATATCCCATTGAAGTATCAACTGACTTACCATTCTTTACAGCCGTAACTGAAGCACCGTTTCCAATGTGGCAGGTGATGATCTTGCAGTCCTCTTTTGCCTTGCCGAGTTCTTTTGCTGTCTCTATAGCAACATACTCATGGCTCATGCCGTGGAAACCATAACGACGGATCTTATATTTCTCATAATATTTATAAGGAATTCCGAAAAGATAAGCCTCTTCAGGAAGTGTTGAATGGAATGCAGTATCAAATACGGCTACCATCTTTGTATCAGGCATTCCCTTCTGGCAGGCACGGATACCCATAAGGCATACGGGATTGTGAAGAGGTGCAAGACTGTTAAGT
>JAIKZC010000209.1 GCA_024682575.1 Lachnospiraceae bacterium
AATGCCGGGAAAGGTGCTTGCTCTCTGGCAGGAAAACCTTCCGGAATGCAGATTTGTAAACCAGTACGGACCGACAGAAGCAACGGCTTCATGCACTTACTATGTCGTCGATCATAAGGTTTCTGAGGATGAAGTTCTTCCCATAGGAAGGGCTTATGATGATTACAGGGTATTTCTTCTTTCAGAGGATGGCAAGGCTGTTCCTCAGGGTGAATACGGAGAAATATGTGTATCGGGTCCGTGTGTGACTCTTGGCTATTATAATGATGCAGAAAGAACGTCAGCTGCTTTTGTGCAGAATCCGCTGAACAGTGCATATAGAGAGATAATTTATAAGACCGGAGATATAGGAAGGTTCAGGGAGGACGGAGAACTTGAATTCCATGGACGTTCCGACAGGCAGATAAAGCATATGGGACACCGTGTCGAGCTTGATGAAATAGAAGCGGCAGCAATGGAGATAAAAGGTGTTTCAGAATGTGCAGCTCTCTATGACGTTAAAAAGGAGAATCTCTGGCTCCTATATACAGGGGAGACCGCAAGTCGTGAGATAGCGGTACAGCTTAAAGGAATGCTTCCCTTGTTTATGGTACCAAGAAAAATAAAGCAATTAGAATCGCTGGCAAAACTTCCTAACGGAAAAACAGATATAAAAACTTTGGAAAAGGAAACATTTGGAGGAATCAGAAAATGAAAGAAAGAATTATTGAAATCTTAAGCGGTGTAAGAGCTGATGTTGATTTTGAGAAGGAGACAGAACTCGTAAGCGGAAATATTCTCGAATCTTTCGATATTGTTGATATTGTATCAGAGCTTGATGATGAATTTGATATTGAGATCGGTCCTAAGGAACTCAAGGCAGAAAACTTTGATTCTGTAGATGCTATACAGGCTCTTGTAGAGCGTCTTATGGGAGATGAATAAATTGACTCCGAGATATGTATTCAGTGCGGAAAGATTTGCGGAAAGAGTAAATTATATTGCAGAAATGCTTCCGGGAATACAGCTTGTATATTCAATGAAGGCTAATCCTTTTTTGCTGCACTGCCTTCCTGATAAAATTGAAATGGTGGAAGTATGCTCTCCGGGTGAACTTTCGATATGTGAAGAATTATCGGTGCCGGGCAGGAATATACTTTATTCCGGAGTAGTTAAAGGATATGAAGACAGTGTGAGAGCCTTAAAAGAAGGCGCACGTTATCTTACAGCGGAAAGCATAGGTCAGTTTGATATTGTAAATAAGGCAGCAAAGGATACAGGAATATCCGCAAAGGTTCTTTTGAGAATATCATCCGGAAATCAGTTCGGCATGTGCAAAGAAGATCTCTTCTCTTTGATAGAGAGGGAAAAGGATAATCCATTGCTGAATATAGTGGGTATCCATCTTTTTTCAGGAACATCCAAGAGAAGGGTAAAGGCGGTTGAAAAGGATCTTAATCTGTTGGAAGAGATTTTGACAGAAGCCGGGAACCGCTTTAATTTTAGAGCTGAGATAGTAGAATATGGTCCCGGGCTTGGCGTTGATTATTTTGAGGAAACAGCTGAGAAATCTGAAACTACCGAAAGATCAACTCTTGAGGAGGCAGCTCCCTTTCTTATGGAATTTGCCGCGAAATACCCGCTCAGTATAGAGATGGGAAGATTTATGGCTGCTGTCAGTGGTTTTTACGAGACTACAGTGGCGGATATTAAAACTACTGAGGGTGTGAATTATGCCATGTTGGATGGCGGTATTCATCAGCTTAATTATTACGGGCAGAACATGGCGATGAAGATACCTGTCATATTGCAGACTCCTGATCGGCCTGATTCAGAGAAAAAGACATATTGTCTTTGCGGAAGTCTTTGTACTACTGCGGATGTCCTTGTCAGAGAGGTTGAGCTTAAGGAACTTTCAGTCGGAGATGTGCTGAGGTTTGAAAGAAGCGGGGCTTATTCGGTAACTGAAGCACCGGCACTCTTTTTATCAAGGGATATGCCGGAAATTTATATAGAATCCAAGGGCGAAGAAAAACTGCTAAGAGAGAGAAAATCCTCATATCTTATTAATTTCTGATAATAAGCCAGAGTGATTTATTGTTAAATACGCATCTGCCTCTGCCCTGGGGCAGGATTTATATGGCAAAATATCACTTGCCATATAATAAATTACATGATAAAATAATGAAGCTGTTTGTGGCAG
Organism: Lachnospiraceae bacterium; assembly: GCA_024682575.1. Taxonomy (GTDB): domain Bacteria; phylum Bacillota; class Clostridia; order Lachnospirales; family Lachnospiraceae; genus NK4A144. The sequence goes on from JAIKZC010000209.1 coordinate 2,183, forward strand.
TTTATGCATACAGACAGAATCGATCAAGTTTATTAAAAAAAGATAGAACCGCGGGTTAGAAATCTACGGGAGAAAGGAAAAACAAAATGAGAGAAGAAATCCAGCCTAAGTATTATGAAGCAAAGGTTACATGCAACTGTGGCAACACATTTACAACAGGTTCAACCAAGCCGGAAATCCGTGTTGAAATTTGCTCAAAATGCCATCCGTTCTATACAGGACAGCAGAAGGCAACACGTGCTGACGGACGTATCGATAAGTTCAACAGAAAGTATGGTATGAATAACTAATCCGATTTCTGTTATGGATGCGCGGCGTGCAGTGCCGAAGATCAGACGACTGTGTATCCCATGCACAAAGACGCCGCTTGGAGACCATCTCCAGCGGCGTTTATATGTTTTAAACAGAAGGGAAAATTAATGAGTAAAAATAATTCATGTTCGGCTAAATATTCAGGAATAGGCGGACAGGCTGTTATGGAAGGCGTTATGATGAGAAACGGTGATAAATATGCCGTTGCTGTCAGAAAGCCGAATAAGGAACTGGCTGTAGTGTCAGATGAATATAAAGGAATCGGTCCGAAGGCGGTCTATAAGATACCTTTTGTACGTGGTGTTTTCAGTTTTCTGGATTCACTTGTACTTGGTATGAAGACACTTAATATCTCTTCGGATTTCTATATGGAAGATGAGGAAGGAAAAAAAGAGGAAAAGACAGCTGCAGATTCTGCAATAAGCGGAATAATAATGGTTGTTTCCATGATCTTTGCGATAGGAATGTTCATGGTACTCCCGTATTTTGCATCGCTTTTCTTTAAGAAATATATTGAAAATGCGCATATTCTTGCCCTTGTAGAAGGACTTATAAGAATGGCGATCTTTGTTTTGTATATTCTTGGGATATCCCTTATGGAAGATATTAAGAGAGTATTTATGTATCATGGAGCAGAGCATAAATGTATTAACTGCCTTGAAACAGGAAATCCTCTGACAGTTGAAAATGTCAGGGCTGCATCAAGGGAACACAGAAGATGCGGTACAAGCTTTCTGCTTTATGTAATGTTTATTTCAATAATATTCTTTGCATTGATACAGACAGACAGCAGGATCATGAAGGTTGTCATGAGAATTGTCCTTATACCGGTCATTGCAGGTGTTTCATTTGAATTTATCCGTCTTGCAGGTAAGAGCAACAATCCGTTTGTGAGAGCACTTTCGGTGCCCGGACTTATGATGCAGAAACTTACTACATCAGAGCCGGATGATGAAATGATAAAGGTTGGAATAGCTTCAGTTGAGGCGATTTTTGACTGGAAAAAATATTTGAACGAAAATTTTAATCTTGAATTGGATGAAGGATCAGAGAAGAGAGAAGAAAATTTGTCAGAGGGTTTGAGAGCAGAGTCATGAATTATACGGAAGCGTATTTGTATGGAAAAAATAAATTAGAAGAGGCCGGTATTACTGATATTGATGCGGATTGCAGACTTCTGCTTGATTATGCGACCGGACGTACGCTTACCTTTATACTTGCACATGGTGAAGAGGAAATGCCTGAGCAGGAAGAGGAAAGATTCAGGGAAGTTATTGAAAAAAGAGCAGGAAGATATCCGCTGCAGCTGATAACGGGAAAAACAGACTTTATGGGTCTGGAATTTGAGGTCAGCGAAGACGTGCTTATTCCGAGAATAGATACGGAATTCCTTGTGGAAGAGGCAATGGCAGAGGTAGAGGATGGGGCATCGGTACTTGATCTTTGTACAGGCTCCGGCTGTGTGCTTTTGTCGCTTATGAAATATAAAAACAATATAAAGGGAATAGGTACAGATATATCGGAAAAAGCCCTTGAACTTGCCGGCAGGAATGCCTGGAAGCTCGGAATCGGAGCTGAATTTATAAAAAGCGATCTCTTTGAGAATGTCAGCGGTGAGTTTGATTATATCCTTTCTAACCCGCCATATATCAAAAAGAATGTTATAGATGGTCTTATGGATGAGGTCAGGCTTTATGAGCCGCATAACGCTTTAGACGGCGGAGAAGACGGACTTGATTTTTACAGGATCATTGCCTCAGAGGGTAAGAAATACCTTACAAGAGAAGGCAAGGTTTTCGTCGAAATAGGATATGATCAGGGCGAAGAAGTAAAGAAGATATTTGAAGATGAAGGCTATATCAATGTTGATGTGGTCAGAGATTTTGCAGGAAATGAAAGGGTCGTTAAATGTTCGAAAAACTGGAAGACACCTTGATGAAATATGAGGAGATCGACCGTCTTCTAATCGATCCGCATGTTGCTGAAGACACAAGGCGCTTTATGGAGCTTATGAAAGAAAGAAGTGCACTTACGCCTATAGTTGAAGCATATACAGAATATAAAAAGAACGAAGAAGCTATCAGTGATGCTGACGAGATCCTTGAAAATGAGTCGGACAGCGAACTGAGAGCGTTGGCAAAAGACGAACTGAACGAGGCAAAGAAACGCAGGGAAGAGCTTACACATGAGATCAGGCTTTTATTGATCCCTAAAGATGCGGATGATGACAGAAGTGTTATCGTTGAGATCCGTGCGGGTGCCGGCGGTGACGAGGCGGCTCTTTTTGCGGCTGAGCTTTACAGAATGTATGTCAGATATTCTGAGAAAAATGGTTATAAAGTTGAAACAACAGATGTTGATTCCATTGGAATTGGCGGAATGAAATATGTTAGCTTTATGGTCAAGGGTGCCGGTGCATACGCACATTTGAAGTATGAAAGCGGCGTTCACAGAGTACAAAGGGTTCCGGCAACGGAATCCGGTGGGCGTATACATACATCAACCGTAACGGTTGCGATAATGCCGGAAGCAAGTGAAGTTGAAGTGAATATTGATCCTAAGGATTGCCGGATAGATATTTTCAGAGCATCAGGAAATGGTGGTCAGTGCGTTAATACAACTGATTCGGCCATCAGACTTACACATATTCCTACAGGAATAGTTATTTCATGTCAGGATGAAAAATCACAGCTTCAGAACAAGGCAAAGGCATTTGAGGTTCTTCGTGCAAAACTCTATTTTTTGGAAAAAATGCGACTTCATGAGGAAGAGGCATCTCTTAGAAAAAGTCAGGTGGGTACAGGAGACCG